>NZ_JBOICG010000262.1:0-16482 GCF_050739995.1 Pseudomonas sp.
AACCAGTTCCTCGGCAGTGACATCGAGGAATGGGCGCGGGAAATCGGCATCGACGTGGTGCGTTACCCGCCCAATTGGCAACGCCATGGCAAGCAGGCGGAACGCCAACGCAACCATTTCATGCTGACCGACAGCCGCCCCGACGTGATCATCGCCCTACCGGGCGGTGATGACACCTCGGAGCTGGTCTGCCAGGCCAAAGCCAGCGGCATTTCGGTGCTGACCGTAGAAAGCTGAATTCAAGCGAGGTGCATCATGCACAAAAAACACACCCCTCATCGCCCTGATGGGTTTGCCAAATATCGCGCACGTCACTATCGGGGGGCTCGCCACACGTTGTTGCTGCTACCGCCGGCCAAGCGGCGCGCACTGCAACGCAACCTGATCTTCATCGGTACAGTCTTGGGCTTTATTTTGCTCATCGCGTTGTTCTCCAAGGCCCATGCAGCCGGTGGCGCTTATGTGGTCGATGACGGAGCCGTCAACGATCCGGGAGAATGCAATGTCGACGCCTGGTACACCGCCAATCGGCACCAAGGCAATATCCATAACGAAACCCTGAACCCGGCCTGCACCTTCAGTGCCTTGCCTTCAGTGCAATGGAGTGCGGCGCTGTCCCGCGCCAGCAACGCGGGGGACGCCGAGACGCAAATCAGCCCGCAAGTGAAGGCGCAAGTGTGGTCACAGCAAGACCTGGGATTGCAGTTGGCAGTGTCCGCCACCAGCCACTTTGCGCTGGATCGCCAACATGCCTTTGACGGCGCCGACCTCAACGTGCCACTGACCTGGCAACCCATTGAAGCCCTGCGCTTGAACCTCAATGGCGGTTGGACCCATGCCTACAATGGCGGCGAGCAAAATCACCGCCTGACCTGGGGCACCGGTTTCGAATACCAGGTGGCAGAAACACTCACGCTGATCGGTGAGCGCTACGGCCAGGAAGGTGGCGACCAGGCCTGGCAGGCCGGGCCGCGCTTTCACTTGGGCAAACGGGTCGACGTAGACCTGGTGGTGGGGCAAAGCCTCACCGGCGATCACAATCAGTGGCTGACCACCGGCGCCACCGTGCGCTTTTAAGCTTTAGCCTGTTGCTCCAAGTGCAGTTGCAACTGCGGGTCTATTTGCAACTGCCCTGCCAGCTCATCCAGGTAATTGCGTTCCGCGTCCTGTTGATCGTTGACCAACATCACGCTGGCCAGGTAGATCTCCGAAGCCAATGCCGGGTCATGGGCATACTCGGCAAAATCCGCAGCATTCAGTGGCTTGGCGACTTCGGCGTCGAGCCACTGCTGCAACTGAGGGTCATCGGTATGACGGCCTATCTCAGCAGAGATCATCTGCTGTTCTTGCTCATCGATCTTGCCATCGGCCTTGGCTGCTGCGATCAATGCGCGCAACACGGCATGGCTATGGGCTTCGGCATCTGCCCCGTCGAGTTGGTCAACCGTTTGGATGGCCTGCTGTGGCGCCGTCGACTGCTGGCTCTGCCACGTCTGATACGCCTGGAATGCCATCATCCCCAACGAAGCCAGCGCCGCGTAGTTCATCCCACCGGAACGCTGCGGTGCGGCATTACCTGAAGGCGCACCGCCCAGCAAACCGCCAAGCCCTCCGAGCAAACCGCCCAGCCCGCCACCGGCCGGAGCACTGTTATTGCCCGTACTGTTGAGTAACCCGCCGAGCAGCCCGCCTAGCCCGCCCAGCCCTCCGCCGCCCGAAGCGCTGCCGTTTTGCTGCCCTGCACGTAGCAATTGTTCCAGTAGATCGCTGGTGTTCATGGTTCACCCTCCCAGGGCGCAATATTGGCGTTCAACAACCATAGTCTGCCAGTGCCGGAACACCATGACCACCGGGCGGGCACACCTTATGATGGCGTCATCGCGCCGCTCAAGGGAGAAAGCCGGTGAACCGTATCGAACACATTGCATTGATGGCGAACTACAACCAGTGGATGAACCAGAAGGTCTATGCCGCAGCCGGCCAATTGTCGGACGCTGCGTTGAGCGCGGACCGGCAGGCGTTTTTCGGTTCGATCCTCGGAACTCTGAATCACCTGGCGCTGGGCGATACCGTGTGGCTCAAGCGTTTTGCCCAGCACCCGACTGGCTTTACTGCCTTGGCGCCCTTGAATTCGATCGCCACTCCCACCGACCTGAAGCACCTGGCGTTCGTGGATATCCGTGAGCTTTCAACCCAGCGTGCCTGGCTGGATCAACTGATCATCGATTGGGCCCACACCTTGCGCGAGTCCGACCTGGACCATCGCCTGCAGTACCACAACATGCGCGGCATCGCCGCCAGCAAGCCGTTCTTCAGCTTGCTGGTGCACTTTTTCAATCACCAGACCCATCACCGGGGTCAGGCCAGCACGCTGCTGACCCAGGCGGGTGTGGACGTCGGCGTTACCGACCTATTGGCGTTGATTGACTGAAACGAACTCGGCGTAAGCCTGCAACAAGCGGGGAAAATCCTGGGGCTCTGGCAATTGTGCAAAGCTCTCGACGGCGGGGGTGGAAGCCCAGGGCAGTTTTTCGCTGGTCCAGGTTTCCATGAAAGGTACGTAGCGGTGAGCATTATCCAGCAGGGTGGCGCGCACATTGACGAACTCGTCGATGCCATGAGGTCGGGTAAACAGCCAGCTCATGCAATGAGGGCAGCAATAGTGACGGTCCACACCATGCAGCCCACCGATGACCGGACAACCCTGGGTGACGGTGAAGCCACTGGCGGGAATCAAGGCGCTGAGGGAAAACGCGCTGGCGGTCATTTTCTGGCAACCGCTGCAATGGCAGGCCATGGTGATCACCGCAGGTAAGCTGACACTGAAGCGCACCCGGTTACAGCGGCAACTGCCCTCAAGCGGCTGGTTTTCGACGCTCATCACTCACTCCTTTTCATGATTGTGGATGCCACAGGGTAACGTGAAGCGACCTCTGATAAAACCGAACGCCGTGCACCGTTTGGAGCCGTAACGGTGAGGCGTCCGCCTTGGCAGGCGCCGTAGAAAATCCTCAACAAGCCCCCCAGTCCCTTGTAGACCACTGATCTCACAAGCTTTTTTAGCGCGGCTTTTAGGCAAGAACCTTGCACCAACGATCCAGGCTCTATATATTCCCAACCCTGCTACACCGCGCTACCGCCCGAATGGCGAAACTGGTAGACGCATGGGACTTAAAATCCCCCGCTCGTAAGGGCGTCCCGGTTCGATTCCGGGTTCGGGCACCATAGATATCAAGGGCTTGCATGATGAACTTCATGCAGGCCCTTATCTTTTCTGCTCCGCAACTTCATACCTCATATCCGAGCGCCACCGCATTGGGAGCAAAATTTTGCCCCGGCGGCCATCGATGCATTGCACTGCCCACAACTGGCCGGCACTAATGAATCACCACACTGCCGACAAAAACGCGCGCCACCCACATTGATAGTCCGGCAACCGGGGCAAGGGGTGCCGGAGACCTGCTGGCCATCGCCTCGTTCGTTATAACTTCCGCCGTGCGAACCGCCATGCCCACGGTTATGGTGCCCGCCGAGCATCCGCTTTAAAAAGCTCATGTAAGTGCCTCCAAGTAAGTGTGTTTCAGGATTAAAAACCCTGAAGTGACATCAGAGTCAAGTCGACCTTCACACCCCATTCGACAGTCCTTTCTTCGGTGACCGGATACTCCTTGACCAAAAGAAGCGAACCGTCTGCTCGTCGATATTTGGCCTTGCCGCCACTAGGCAGGAAGACCGCCAGTGAGTACGGGCGAAGTTACTTATTAGTAAATATCATCAGTAATACCGGCTAGCGCTTGGGAAATTTCCTACATGCCCTACGGAACCTGCGACTCTGAAGCCTCTTTGAAAGCTGGGAAAATTCCTACAACTCTTCTACAGAGCAAGGAGAGTTCGGAACCCGACTGGCTATACATGCAACCATGTCGGCCTGAGTGCAACGCTTAAAAAGCAATAGTTAAGTCTCTCCTTTGTTGAGAGATAACCAAACTATGTACAAGAACTTACTTAATCTGAAAGGAACACCGTAATGAAGAAGAGTTTGATCGCTGCGGCGCTGTTGACTGGTTCGGCATTTGCCAGCATGGCCAACGCCGCTGATGGCACCATCAACTTCACTGGCACTATTACCGACGTTGCGTGCACCGTCACCACCGGCACGGCTAGCCAGACCGTTGCCATGGGCACCATCGCCTCCTCGGCCCTGGGTACTGTAGGTGCCACCTCGGCACCGACTCGCTTCAACATCGTGCTGACCACTTGCCCAGCAACCGTCACCAGCGCCACCATCAAATTCGACGGCCCGGCCAACCCTGCTAACAGCAGCCTGCTGGCCCTGACCAACGTTGCTGGCGTGGCGACAGGTGTTGGTATCGGCTTGTATCAGCAGGACGCAGTCACCCAAATCCCGGTGGGTGGAGCATCGGCAAGTCAGGCACTGTCGACCAGCACTGATACCACCTTCAACTTCATCGCCAAGTATGTTGCCACTAACGCTACTGTCGTTGCTGGTTCGGCAAACGCCGTCAGCGACTTCACCGTTATTTACAACTAAGTCGCAAAGTGCGGGCATTAATTCATTTAATGCCCAGCATAACTAAACTGCCCTCTCGTCTCTGGCAGAACAGAGCATGAGTGAGCGATTCAAGGAGCATTTATCAATGCATTGGCTCAAGTCCGTATGTATAGCAGGCTGTCTCTTGAGTATTGCCCAGACTTCATGGGCCGGCGTAGTGGTAGGCGGGACTCGCGTAGTCTATGACGGCTCAAAAAAAGAAGCCTCTATCTCCGTCATGAACCCGGATAAAAACACGCCCTACCTGATTCAATCCTGGATCGAGGATACGTCAGCCGGCGACAAGAAAAAGGCGCCTTTTATCATGACGCCACCACTGTTTCGTCTCGATGCGGGGCAAGAAAACGTACTGCGCATCATCCGTACCGGTGGCACCTTTCCAGAAAACAAGGAATCCGTGTTCTGGGTGAATATCAAGTCGATTCCAGCTTCGGAAAAGTCCGACGAAAACCAACTACAAATCGCGGTTAAAACACGCATCAAACTGTTCTATCGCCCAGCGGGCTTGCCCGGCTCCGCCAATGACGCTTACAAGACCCTGAAGTTCAGCCGCTCCGGTAACCAATTGCAAGTCAATAATCCAACGCCTTATCACGTTTCTTTTTATCGGGTGAGTGTGGGTAATGAAGAGATCAAGAACGCCGGCATGGTAGCGCCACAAAGCTCACTGACTTGGACAGTTCCGAATGGTGCAACCGGCGCCGTAAGTTGGCAGGCGATCAACGACTTTGGTGGTATCTCTGCGGACTCCAGTTCACCGCTCTGATTAAGTTCAGCAACCTGCATTACTCCTCCTTAATTAATTAAACATCAATCCGCCGGATCAACTGTCCGCGGCCAATGGGAGTGGCTTGCCCGTCATAAAGTTGAGTGGAGTTTATTGATATGGAAAAACATCATTTGAACCCAGGGCCACAGTTCAAAGCAGGTGGCCGTTCATATACGTTCACTTCCACTCACCTAGCAACATTGATAGCGGCCCAGTTCGTATTGGGAATGACTTTGCAACCCGCCTCGGTATTGGCCGCGGACTACTTCAACCCTCATGCATTGGAAGTAGACACTCCCGGCCAGCAGTCCATTGACCTCGAGCACTTTTCCAGTCAGGGCGGGCAGCTTCCCGGTACCTACCGGGTTGATATTTTCCTGAACGGCACTCGAGTCGACAATCGCGACGTCAACTTTGTAAATGTCGAGGGCCAGTTGCAGCCCGAGTTGACACCAGATCAATTGAAAGATATTGGCGTCAAACTTGAGGCCTTCCCGGCACTGCAGCAATTGCCAGCCACGCAAACTATCACCAAGCTTCAGGACTACATTCCGGACGCCAGCAGCCGGCTTAACTTCGGCGAGCAGCGCCTGGACCTCAGCATTCCGCAAGCAGCGCTGACCAGCGAAGCCCGTGGTTACGTGGACCCCAGTACCTGGGACCAGGGACTGACGGCTGGCCTGCTGAACTACAACTTCAGCGGCGCCAATACTTCGCGCGACAACCGCTCGGGAACCGATGACAGCTATTACCTGAACCTGCGCAGTGGGTTGAACCTGGGGGCGTGGCGGCTGCGCAACTACTCCACCTACAACCAGAACAACGGCGAAAGCAACTGGGAGAACGTCAACAGCTATGCCCAGCGGGACATTCACGCGCTAAAGGGTCAATTGACCCTGGGTGACAGTTCGACCCCCAGCGATGTGTTTACCAGTGTCCAGTACCGAGGGGCGCAGCTGGCTTCGGACGACAACATGTTTCCCGACAGCCTGAAAGGCTTTGCACCCGTGGTGCGCGGTATTGCCCAGAGCAACGCCCAGGTCACTGTGCGGCAGAACGGCTACATCATCTATCAGACCTATGTGCCGGCCGGTGCCTTCACCATTACCGACCTGTACCCCACCTCGTCCAGTGGCGATATGGAAGTCACCATCACCGAAGCCGACGGCACTGAGCGACGCTCCCTCCAGCCGTTCTCCGCTGTGCCCGTCATGTTGCGTGAAGGGCGTCTGAAGTATTCGGTGACCGCGGGTCAGTACCGCTCAACCGCCAGTGAGAGCAGTAAGCCGACCTTCGCCCAGGGCACATTGATCTACGGCATGCCTCATGACTCCACGCTGTACGGTGGCTTGTTGGCGTCCGGAAAATACTCTGCCGCCAGCCTGGGTATTGGTCATGGATTTGGTAACTGGGGCTCACTGTCCACCGATGTGACCCAGGCCAAGACCGAATTGCGCGACGGCTCCCGTCATAACGGCCAGTCGTATCGCATCCAATACGCCAAGGACATTGCGGCCACCGGCACCACCTTCACCCTGGCCGGTTACCGTTACTCCACCAGCGGTTACTACGACTTCCAGGAAGCCAATGAAATCGACCCCGATAACTTCAATAACTGGCGCCGCACCTATAACAAACGCAGCAAGGCGCAGATCAACATCAACCAGTCGTTGGGCGACTACGGCAACTTCTATATCAACGGTTATCAGCAGGACTTCTGGCGACAAAAGGGTTACGAGCGCAGCGTAAGCGCCGGTTACAACCTGAGTCATAACGGCGTCAGCTACGGTGTGGACTACACCTACACCCAGGCTCCAGTCAATGAAGGACGCAACAACAAGGATCAACAACTGTCCTTCAACGTGCAGGTCCCTCTGGAGAAAGTGCTGCCTAACAGCTGGGTTCGCTACAACCTCAACACCAGCAAAAAGGGTGACACCACCCAGGATGTGGGCCTGAGCGGCACCGCCCTGGCAGACAACAACCTGAACTACAACGTACAGCAGGGTTATGCCAACCAGGGTATCGGCGCCAGCGGCAGTGCCAACGCCAGCTACAAAGGCATTTATGGCGAGGCCCGGGCCGGCTACAGCTACGACAAGAGTTCACAACAGGTGAACTATGGGGCACAGGGCGGGATCGTGGCCCACCCTTACGGCGTGACCTTCTCCCAGGAACAAGGTGAGACCATCGCCCTGGTCCGTACGCCGGGTGCTGCGGATGCGAAGGTGCAAAACAACACTGGGGTGCGCACGGACTCGCGCGGATACGCGGTGGTGCCGTACGTCAGTACCTATCGCAAGAACCGTATCGCACTGGACAGCGAGACGCTGCCAGAGGATGTGGACATCGACACCAACACCCTGACGGTTATTCCCACCAATGGTGCAGTGGTGCTGGCCAACTTCAAGACCCGTGTGGGCAGTCGCGTGCTGATGACGCTGACATACCAGGGCAAACCGGTCCCATTCGGCGCCACCGCCTCACTGGTGCAAGAGAACGATGCCATGGACAACAGCGGCATCGTCGGCTCGGATGGCCAGGTGTACCTGAGTGGGGTACCGGAAAAAGGCCAGTTGAATGTCAAGTGGGGCGATGCAGCCAATCAACAGTGTTCGGTGACGTTCAACTTGCCAGCCGCTGACACCTCGTCGTCAGTACAAACACTGAGTGGCACTTGCCAATAATTCAGCGATATAAAGGACGCAGGTAACAACATGAACATTAAAAATATATTACTAGGTGGATTACTCTGCACTTCAGGGCTCTACTCCATGACATCTCAGGCAACATGTACTTTTCTATCAGGCAGTGCTGCCGACTCGGAGGTCGTTCGTTTTGGTAATGCTACCATTCAGCGTGACGCCCCTGTGGGTTCAGTGGTTGCCACAGTAACGGCGACGACATTCGCAAATCGTGGCAGCTTTCTTCAGTGTGATACACCTGGAGCGATCCTTCTTACCTCTCGGTGGTCGGCGGAAGGCACATCCCCAGTTACCTTCAATGGCGAGCAGTTGTTTAATGTGGGCGTTGCCGGCCTGGCGATGCGTGTTATCACTCCTTCAGGCATTTATGGCTGGCCCTACACAGGAAACTTCTCAAGAGACCTTCAAACTCCTGGATGTAGTTGGCCTGGACCTATAACCTGGCGAAGGTACTGCGGCGCAACTTGGGGAGGCGCAACACGATTTGAATTAGTAAAAATTGCCAATACAACAGGAAGTGGCACGCTATCCATACCAGGAAGAATTCGTGCCAGTATCGTTGGGCAGACCTATGTGTATGCTTTCAGCTTTGGCGCTTCAAGCGTTTCTACCGTCGCGTGTTCGGTAACCAATACCACCATCAATGTTCCCATGGGCAATGTAAAACGCAAAACTTTCACAGGTGTAGGCTACCAATCGACTCCGGTCATATTCAATATCTTAGCGAACTGCGATGCTGGCACGCGGGTCAATTACAGGATAGATGCGACCGCTGACAGTTCTGGACTACCAGGAGTCATAGCAATCGACTCCCCCACCACTGGCACTGCCGCCAGCGGAGTAGGAATAGCATTGACAGAAAGCGGGAAACCTGTAGCGTTGGGCACTACTATTCCATATAGAATATCCGCTGGAGGCGTGCTGGTGATTCAGTTCTCTGCACGTTATTATCAAACGACTCCAAAGGTGACCGCTGGTACGGCTAACGCTACGGCGACCTTCACCATGACCTACAACTGACTTCATGCACTTACTTATGCCCCCCATTATTATGTGTACGCCAAAAAATTTAGTGTGCACTTTTATTTCTGGCATATATTTTTCATAGTGAGTATTCCAGAAATAATGAAACCATCACCTATTGCAACAACTTAGCACTGACTTTTAAAACGATATTTTTTGAGCACGTACAACCTTACTACTGGCACAAAACGCTCTTCGACTTCACCCTCAACAACCAACATTACACGCTAATCGCCTCTAACATCCCATGTCATCTAGCAACTGCAACCACTCAAGCAACTCCATCTCCAAACTGCCCGGCTTAAGCAACGCGGGAGACAGCAGGCAATAACGCGAGCCGTCCTCGACAAACCCCAAGGGCGCCACCAGTACACCGCTCTGGATATCGTCGCGCACCAGGTGCCAGGGCCCCATGGCCACGCCGAGGCCAGCGATCGCTGCCTGTAGGCTGAAATAAAAGTGCTCGAACGTTTGCATCTGCGCCACTGGCTTGGGTACTGCGCTTGCGTTCGCCCATTCGTTCCAGGCAGTAGGGCGGCTAGCCGTCTGCAACAACGGGGCCGAGGCGCGTAGGTGCTTGCGGCGTTTGTCGAACCACTGATCGACCTTTTCTGGCCGACATACGGGGCCGATCTTTTCAAGAAACAAGGTCTGAACGTGGTAAGTGTCGGGACGCGGAAAATCGTCGCGCCGGATGGCCAGGTCGATGCCATGATCGAATGAAAACGCACCGCCCCCGGCCACCAAATGGATGTCCAGCCCTTGATGACGTGCCTGGAAGTCGCTCCAGCGCGGGATCAGCCAGCGCATCAACAAGGTTGGCTCACAGGACAGCACCAACTGCCGCGCACGCCGGGCGTCGGTACGTATCTCGCGTACGGCCTGGTTCATCACTCCAAACCCTTCACTCACCGCTTTCGCCAGGCGTCTTCCCGCCTCCGTTAGAAAAACCCGTCGGCTGCGCCTCTCGAACAACTCAACCCCCAAGTCTTCTTCAAGCAGGCGCACCGCGCGGCTGATAGCACCGGGCGTCAGGTGCAATTCGTCAGACGCACGAGCGAAGTTTTCAAACCGAGCTGCTGACTCGAAGCACCGTAACGCGAGCAAGGAAGGCATGCGGGCATCAGCGTTCAGTGAGTTAGAATCACCCTTTCCTTCAGAAATCATCGTTAGTCCCGGGGAATATGATCTGTAAACATTGCTTTACCACTGAAAACAACAAGGTACAGCATGAACGAATGGATAGCAGTAATCACCCTTACCCTACTCGCCTGTGTCAGCCCGGGACCGGACTTTGCCATGGTCTCTCGCAACGGCTTGCTGCTGTCTCGGCGCGCAGGCGTACTGACAGCGGTGGGCATCGGTATGGGGGTGCTCGTCCACGTGAGCTATACGTTGGTCGGAATGGGTTTAGTGCTGCAACAGACGCCTGGTCTGTTCAATGCCTTGAAGCTGGCCGGTGCTGCGTACCTGGTGTACTTGGGTGTCCACATGCTACGGGCCAAGCCAATGATCGACCCGCCAGGCACGCCACCGCCCGCCCTGTCTGATGGGGCCGCATTGCGTACCGGATTTCTCACGAACGCGCTGAACCCGAAAACATCGATTTTCATCGTCAGCCTGTTCATGGGCGTGGTGCGCCCCGACACCCCCCTGACCGTACAAATGGCTTATGGGTTGTTCATCGCCGGGGCGCACGCCGTGTGGTTCAGCCTCGTTGCGCTGTGCTTCTCCACCGGGAAGGTGCGCGAGAAGTTGATGGTCGCACGGCACTGGATTGACCGAGCGTTTGGCGGGCTGCTGGTGAGCTTCGGGCTATTACTGGCCATCGCTCAGCATTATTGACGCCGACCCAGTGGCCTATCAGGCAAACAGCACGCTCTCACACGCCAGTGCCCATGGCGCAATCAAGCGCTGCGGGGTCTGGCAGGTTTTGCGCTTGAACACGAAGTTTCGGCACTTTTCAGCGAACTGTTGGCGGTTATGCACCATGTCCAACTCCATCTGTGTCAACTCGTGGTTACGGCAAAGCTCAATCTGCTCGACATCCCTATCGGCTTTACGAGCGCGGTGTGAGGCGTATTTTTCTTCGGTCAATGCACGCCTGGCTTCTTGCAACAACCACGGGCCGAACTCACTCGGGCAGCGTGGGCCGATGTCCTGGACCATGCCCCATTGCCGAGCCTGGACGGCGCTGATCGGCAGGCATTCTTCCGTGAGTTTGTGCGCGATTTCACTGCCGACGGCGCGAGGCAGGCTGTAGGTCCAGTATTCGGAGCCATACAAACCCATGGTCTTGTAATGCGGATTGAGTACCACGCCGGCCCGCGCGAACACGACATCGGCCGCCAGCGCCAACATCACACCGCCGGCTCCGGCGCTGCCGGTCAGGCCGCTGACCACCAGTTGCCGCGCTGTCAGCAACTCTTGGCAGACATCGTCGATGGCCTGGATATTAGCCCAGGCTTCCAGTCCTGGCACTTGCGCCGCCTGGATGACATTGAGGTGTACACCATTGGAAAAGCTTCCGCGCCCGCCCTTGATCAACAGCACCTGGGTATCTCGCGCCTTGGCCCAACGCAACGCCGCGACCAGTCTCCGACACTGCTCCGTGCTCATGGCGCCGTTGTAGAACTCGAAGGTCAGTTCACCGACTTCACCCGATTCTCGATAACGAATCGGTTGATAGATCAACTCATGGGTAATCGAGCCCGCCAGCACTGGAACATCCGCCAACTGCCCAGCCAGTACCTGACGTGCTGGCAGCTTGAAGGTCTCCTCCCCTGGCTGGGCTTTGCGTTTGAGCGAGCCGATCCACACGCTCTGATCGCCGGCTGCGACCAGCACTGCATCGTCCTGCACCGCGAGAATCTCGCCTGGCAGGCCGCTGCGTGAATCCAGGTGCGCGTCGTACAGGTAATATTGCCCACCCTTGAGGCTCGCCAATACGCCGGGTTGGCCATCAGCGGCGTCGATGCTGCGTTTGATGAACCGTGCGCAATCGTGCCAGCTGAAGGCGCGGTCGATCTGTTTCATATTTGGCTGCAAACGCCCGATGACGTTGGACTGCGTGTAATCGAGCGGCGTGGGCACGAAACCAGCAGCGAACTTTTCCACCACATCGCGGATGCAATGGATCGCCGCATCACTGACTAAGCCGTTGTACAACTCGGACTTGCGCACATCTGCGGGCATGTCGAACTCGAACGTCGACCAGATCGGCCCCGCGTCCATTTCCTCCACCGCCTGCAGCGCCGTGACGCCCCAGCGGCTGACCTGTTGCGTGATGGCCCAGTCCAGCGCGCTGGCGCCACGGTCACCGACGATACCTGGGTGAATGATCACAATCGGTCGATCCGGGTTGCTCCACAACTGCTGGGGCACTCGGTCCTTGAGGAAGGGACAGATCACCAGATCGGCCGCCGATGCCTCGATCTGCTGGCACACCGTGGCCTCATCCGTGAATACCACCACGCTGGGGTCGTAACCCGATTGCCGCAAGTCCAACCAGGCCCGCTGGGTCAAACCGTTGAACGCCGATGACAACAAGATGATCTTCATTGATCGCATGACTGACTCGTCCTTGAGAGTGCGCGGCCAGAGGCACTCATTCAGCCGTCCCTGGCCTTTTGATGGAGGCACTAGGGTAGAGGGCGAGTCAGGGCGATCACCTGACCGAGATCAATCTTGAGTCTGCAAACTGAATGTCAAAATGCACAAAAGGTCTCAAGTCTGTCGAATTATGACTTGGACGGTCTCGGGAGGCGCGACATAGGATTGCCGCCATCGGAGTTCATAACCCGCTCCCCTTACCAGGAAAATACAGATGAACCTCAAATCACTGATCGCCAACCCACTGGGCTTCGGCACCGCGCCACTGGGCAATATGTTCCGCAACGTGCCGCAGGCCGAGGTCCAAGCCACGGTCGATGCCGCCTGGAACAATGGCGTGCGTTACTTCGACACCGCACCGTTCTACGGTGCAGGCCTTTCCGAGTCACGCCTGGGTGATGCCCTGGTGGGTCATCCCCGTGACGAATATGTGCTGAGCAGCAAGGTCGGCCGGATCATCCTCGATGAACTGGAAGATCCAGGCAGCCGTGAGCTGGGCGAAAAGAGCGGCCTGTTCGAGCACGGCAACCGCAACCGCATCGTCAATGACTACAGCGCCGACGCCACCTTGCGCTCCATCGAGGACAGCCTGCGCCGCCTGAAGACTGATCGCCTGGACATTGTCTGGATTCACGACATCGCCCAGGACTTCTACGGTGACGAGTGGCTGGAGCGCTTTGAGACCGCGCGCAAAGGCGCGTTCCGCGTGCTGACCCGCCTGCGTGAAGAAGGCGTGATCAAGGCGTGGGGCCTGGGTGTGAACCGTGTCGAGCCGATCGAATTGACCCTGGACCTGAACGAACCGCAGCCCGATGGCTTCCTGCTTGCGGGCCGTTATTCGCTGCTGGACCACGATCGCGCTCTGCAACGCGTGATGCCGCAAGCTCTGGAGCAAGGCGTCGGCATCGTAGTCGGTGGCCCGTACAGCTCTGGTGTAACGGCAGGGGGTGAACACTTCGAATATCAGAAGGCGACCCAGCCAGTGCTGCACAAGCTTGAGCGTATCCGTGAAGTGGCCCGTGCCCATGGCGTCGACGTCAAGGCCGCCGCCTTGCAGTTTGCCCTGGCCCACCCGGCCGTGGTCGCGGCGATCCCGGGTTCCACACGCCCACTGCACGCCAACGAGGACCACGCTGCGCTGAGCACGGTGATCCCTGCCGCGTTCTGGAACGACCTGCGTCAACAAGGCTTGATCAATGCCCTGGCGCCGGTGCCGGCCGTTTAGAACCGATCTGTTGTGACCCCAAGTACGCTGGTCAAGCCCGGAACACCCGAGTAAAAGGTAAGGCAATCATCAGGAGGTGCCATGCAAGATCTACGTCAGCTGCGCTATTTTGTCGCCGTCGCCGAATGCGAAAACGTTGGCCGTGCGGCGGAGCAGTTGCACATCTCTCAATCGCCCCTGAGCCGGCAAATCGCCCAGCTTGAAGACCACCTGGGCCTGGCCCTGTTCGAACGACGCAACCAGCGGTTGTTCCTCACCGCCGATGGGCGCACCTTCCTGTCCGAAGCCCGCGGCCTGCTCAAGCACGCCGAGCGCTTGGAGTCCCTGGGCAAACGCCTGGGGCGCGGCGAGGAAGGTGGCCTGTGCATCGGCTACGTCAACCACGCTATCCATGCTGGCGTGCTGCCGGGCGCGGTGCGGGCGATCCGTAGCGAGCGCCCGCAGATTCATATCGCCCTCTACAACATGACCCCGCGCGAACAGTTCGAAGGCCTGCGCCAGCGCAGCCTGGACATCGCCCTGGTCTGCGAGCCCGCGCCCGACAATGACCCCGACCTGATTGCCCTGCCCGTGCTGAACGATCCCATGCTGCTGGCCATTCCGGCCGAACATCCATTGGCAGCCAAGGCCGAACTCACCCCCGCCGACCTGCACGAGCAGGAGTGGATCATCACGAGCGGCCAACCCGACCAACTCAACAAACGCGATGATTTCATCGCCCGTTGCGCCGATGCCGGCTTCGTCCCACGCTTGTCGCTGGAGGCTACCGACCCGCTGAGCGTGCTGGGGCTGGTGTCTGCCGGACTGGGTTTGGCCATGGTGCAGAGCAGCCTGGCCACCAGCGCAGGCCCGACGGTGGTGTTGCGTGAGCTGGACTGGTTCAGACCCTGCGTACGGTTATGGGCCGCCTGGCACAAGGTTGACCTGCGCCCGATCGTGAGCGTGTTCCGCGAGCAGGTACTGGCACTGGCCGAGCCGGCTCATCCAGCTTGAATCAGGTAGCGGCCATCGAGTTACGCAGCTCAAACGTGGCGCGTTCGATTTTATAAAAGAAGTTCTCCTGGGTGCCGACGGCCAGCTGTTTGATCGACGTGTGGGAGAACGTCCCGCCGATTTTCTCCATGGCCCGCTGCGAACGGATATTTTGCCCCGCAATATGAAACCAGGCGGTGTCGACCCACTGGAAGGCATGCGTGAGCATCAGGCGCTTGAGCTCGCCATTCACCCCGCCGCCCCATTTCTCCCGCGCCAAGAACGTATACCCAACCGCCACCTCACGGGTTTGCTCGTTGAATTCGTAGTAACGAGAACTGCCGACAACCTGGTGGCTGGCGCGGTCGATAACGACCAGCACGCTTTCGGACTTCATGGCCTCATCAAACCATTGGCGAAAGACCGCTTCCTGATAACGCGTTGGGCTCGGGTGCTGGGCCCAGATCAATGGGTCGGAGGCGACCCGGTATAGCGCGTCGAAATCCTCGGCTTGCAGCGGGCGTAGCTCAATGAGCTCACCCACGATTGACGCAGAGAGGGGCAGAGATTGCATCCATGTTCTCCAAACGTTCGAATGTGCCAAAGCCCGACACTCGGCTGACAAAACCCACACGCTCCTACGAAGTTTTCACCTTGATATCACACAGCTACTACCGAGGCACGCCTAGCCTGAGTCGCGAAGCCCTCATCAAAGCGAGGCGTGCCTTGTGAACCGATTTCGATGGGGTTTCGAATAACAATAACCCAACACATTCTTACAACTCATTCAGCCAGGAGTCATCTATGTCCATCGGAGCAGTCGGCGTATCGAATCCCGTGATCGCCAAACCGCAGAACCCGGCTCAAAACCCTTCCGCACCCGCAGCAAAGACGGATCAACCTACCAATGCCAGTACCGCTACACCGACACCCTCCTCCCCTGCAACCACGGCGGCAAGCAATGTGGTGGCTGCGCTGAAAGAGGCGACCGAAACCGCTGCGCAAACCGCTCAAGAAGCAGGTCATGGCGATCGCCAGGCCCAACGCTTGGTCGAGAAGCATCAACATCATGCAGCCCCAGCCGCCGTTGTGAACGGCAGTGGGCAAATGACCGGTGAGATTATCAACACCAAGGCCTGATCCCCGCACTTGGCTAAACGCTTACGAGCCCCGTGTGAACGGGGCTTGCAAGTTGACGCTTGATCGATTTACAGCGCAAGAATCGGAGTTTATGCAACTCCCTCGCTTTCTACACTGGCTCAAACGCGAACCTATCGCTTGATTGACTGAGCCCGCCATGAACCCCATCACTTGCGACATCGAATGCCTTGATTGGCACCGGATTCACCTGCAACTCAGCCAGGAAGGCTTTGCCGTGCTTCCGGATTTTCTTGGCGGTGATGAGCTTGACGAGCGTGCTGCCAGCAAGCAGCTCCCAGACTGGATGAGCGATCTTAAACGCGGCTTTTATCCTGCGTTGGCGCAGCTTGCCAACCAATGGCATGCAATACGTCAGCTGACCTACCGCTTCCCGCTGCAACTAGCGGAGTTTGAGGCACATTGTTTGGCTGTCGGGCAGCAGCACGAATTTTCCCATCTGACG
>NZ_JBOICG010000263.1:0-2004 GCF_050739995.1 Pseudomonas sp.
TCGACACCAGCAGTAAAGACGGCAGCACCGCCGCCAAGCCAATCGAACAAGCCGCCAGCGCCGAAGCCGAAGGCACCGACCCAGCGGTGGTGCCGGGCGCGGAAGAACAGGACAAGAACGACGCCAAGCGCATTTTCGACCGTATAGATGCCGCCGTGGCCTTTGCCCAGACCCAGAGTGCCCGCAGCGTGGTACTGCTCGGCCATGGCAGTGGTGCCTGGTGGGCCGCACGCTACCTGAGCGAGAAACAGCCAGCCCAAGTGCAGAAGTTGGTGATGGTGGACGGCAAGACCCCGATGAGTCGCCAGCCGGATTTGCAACAAGTGGCTCCAGCTCTGAAAGTGCCGACGGCAGATATTTTCTACCAAGACAGTCCCCTGGAACGTAAAAACGCCCTGGCACGTCTTCAGGCGGCCAAGCGCGGGAAGAATGATGGCTATAAGCAGGTATCACTCAAGACCGTACCCGGCAATAGTTCGGCCGAGCAGGAACAGTTGTATCGGCGGGTTCGCGGTTGGTTGAGCCCACAAGCCGTTGCAGACTGAACCCGATCAAATGTGGGAGCTGGCTTGCCTGCTCCCACAGTGAATTGGGTTGTCACTTTTAAATCCGACCGCTATCGGAAATCCCTGCGCTCGCGGATCAGCGCATAGGCGTTGTGCAGCTCGCGGGTTCGCTCGGTGGCCTCGCGCACTTGCGCTGGGCTGGCGCCAGTGCCGGCAATCTTGTCCGGATGGTGGCGGCTGAGCAGCCGACGATAAGCGCGCTTGATAACCGAGGGCTCCGTGGTCGCCGTTACCCCCAGAATTCGCAACGCTTCCTGATAGGCTCCGCCTCGGTTGGCCAGGGGCTTACGCTCAGGGGCGTAATCGGCTGCCAGTGCCTGCAACTGATGCGGGGTCCAGCCTAGCCACTTGCCCCACAGGTCGATCAAGTCGCGCTCCGCGTCATCCGCCCTGCCGTCGGCCCAGGCCATGCGCCAGCAGGCGCGCAATACGCCCTCTGCCGCATGGGGTTGCGCCTTGAGTACGCGTAAATAGTTGCGCACCCGATCACTCCCGGACTTGCCACGGTTGAACGCGGTGATGGCGCGTCGCTGGGCAGGCTCGTTCATGTCGAGCGCACGCATTTCCTGGCGTGCCTGCTGGATGTGTCCATCCACCACCCGGCCATTGCTCTTGGCCAGTCTGCCCAGTAGCACAAACAGCAACTCGTCATTGCGCAGCGCTGGCCGCCCGCCCAGTCGCTCGCGCAGCTGTGCCCAACTCTGCAATTGCAGTCGGCGATCCAGCGCCTGCCCCAACAAGCCCCCCAACAAGGCCCCCGGAATACTGGCAATGGCAAAGCCAGCCCCGGCGCCAATCAGCGTCCCTGGCCACAACATCTTATTGCTCCGCAGTTAGCAGGCTTTCGACCTGCGCCAGGCGCTCCAAGGTGCCCACATCAATCCAGCGTCCCGCCATGTGCTCCCCCGTTACCAAACCCTTGGCCATCGCCGCCCGCAGCAGCGGCGCCAACTTGAAGGCACCGGCACTGCAACCCGCGAACAGCTGGGGGTCGAGTACTGAAATACCACTGAAGGTCAGGTTATCGGCACCGGGCGCCGCATCATGAAGCAAACCCTGGTCCAGGTAGAAATCGCCACCCGATGGGTGATGCGCCGGGTTATCCACCATCACCAAATGGGCCAGGCCCTGAAGCGGCTGACATAGCTGAGTGAAGTCGTAGTCGGTCCAGATATCACCGTTGACTACCAGGAAGGGCTCATCACCCAGCAACGGCAACGCTTGGAAAATCCCGCCGCCGGTTTCCAGCGGCTCACCTTCCGGCGAGTACTGGATGCTCAGGCCATACCGAGCGCCGTCACCCAGATAGTTTTCGATCTGCTGACCGAGCCAGGCATGGTTGATCACGACCTCGGTGAAACCGGCCGTCGCCAGAGCCTCAAGGTGATATTCGATCAGGCGCTTGCCGCCCGCCTGCACCAGCGGCTTGGGCGTATGC
>NZ_JBOICG010000264.1:0-5421 GCF_050739995.1 Pseudomonas sp.
GAGCTGGAGGAAGCCGGCGCCCCCTTTTACAGTGTGAAAACCGCGAAAAATTGCATTGAGCAGGTTCGCATCATCCGGACGGCTTTCCAGCTCGACCAGTTGCTCGGACAGTTGCTCTAAAATTTCGCCGGCCTCTACAAGGAAATCCTGAAGGATTTCTTCATCGGCGCCGAAGCTCATGTGGGTGCTCCTTAGAAGCCTAAACTGGACAGCAAATCGTCTACGTCGTCTTGCCCGGATACAACGTCTTCACGTTTATCGGCATGAATCTGCGGACCTTCACCCTTGGCGAGATGTTTTTGTGGATCTTTTTCCGAGAGGATCGCTGCGCGGTCATGTTCGATACCGGCAAAACGGTCGACCTGGCCGGCCATCAGCACCAATTTGAGCAGGTTGCTTTCCACTTCCGTGACCAATTGGGTCACGCGCTTGATCACCTGACCGGTGAGGTCCTGGTAATCCTGGGCCAACAGAATGTCGTTGAGATTGCTGGAAACCGTGCGGTTTTCCTGCTCGCTGCGCGACAGAAAACCCTCAACCCGACGCGCCAATTCACGAAACTCTTCCGCGCCCACTTCCCGACGCATGAAGCGACCCCAGTCAACGCTCAGGGCCTGGGCTTCGTTGGCCATACCGTTGACCAGAGGCGTGGCGTTTTCCACCAGGTCCATGGTGCGGTTGGCCGCCGCCTCAGTCAGCCTGACCACGTAGGACAGGCGTTCGGTGGCATCGGTGATTTGCGAAATCTCTTCGGCCTGGGGCATGTGCGGGTCAATCTGAAAATTGACGATCGCACTGTGCAGCTCACGCGTCAGCTTGCCCACTTCCTGATACAGGCCGCGGTCACGGGTCTGGTTGAGCTCATGGATTAACTGCACCGCGTCGCCGAACTGGCCTTTTTCCAGGCTGTCGACCAACTGGTGAGCATGCTTTTTCAGGGTCGACTCGAAGTCTCCCTGTGACGTTTCGTTATGCTCCATAGCTCCCCCGTGGCAGCATCAATGACCGATGCGTTCGAAGATTTTTTCGATCTTCTCTTTCAAGGCCAGCGCCGTGAATGGCTTGACCACGTAACCGTTGACCCCGGCTTGGGCGGCTTCGATGATCTGCTCACGCTTGGCTTCAGCGGTCACCATCAGCACAGGCAGGCTGCGCAGTTTTTCATCGGCACGCACGTGGCGCAGCAGGTCGATACCGGTCATGCCCGGCATGTTCCAGTCGGTTACCAGAAAGTCGATGCTCCCGCTGTTGAGGATCGGAATCGCCGTAATGCCGTCATCCGCCTCGACCGTGTTTGTGAACCCAAGGTCACGCAACAGGTTTTTTATGATCCGCCGCATCGTTGAGAAGTCATCAACGATGAGGATTTTCATGTTCTTGTCCAATTCGACCTCCAAGCAGTCTTAAACGCGCCCAGCACCTGGACGCGCCATTTCAATCAACAGGCGTTACACAAAAAGGACTGCCCAGGGCACCACGGAACGAACCCGGCCTCGCCAGGGGCAAGGTCGGTAGCGTCTGCAGTGTCCCCACACTGCCTGTCAGCGCGCGCGCCACTCTCCCAATCGCCCCCGCAAGCGGGCCGCGCACTGGCTATGCAATTGGCTGACACGCGATTCGCTGACCCCCAGGACCTCACCGATTTCCTTGAGGTTCAGCTCTTCGTCGTAGTACAGCGCCAGCACCAGTCGCTCACGCTCCGGCAAATTGGCAATCGCGTCCGCCAACGCCCCCTGGAAACGTTCATCTTCCAGGTCGCGCGACGGTTCGAGATGTGCACTCGCGCCGTCCTCGTGCAGCCCTTCGTGTTCGCCGTCCTGCAACAGGTCGTCGAAACTGAACAGGCGGCTGCCCAAGGTATCGTTCAAAATCCCGTAGTAATCATCGAGACTCAATTGGAGTTCGGCCGCAACTTCATGATCTTTAGCGTCACGGCCTGTTTTTGCTTCAATTGCGCGAATTGCATCGCTGACCATTCGCGTGTTGCGGTGTACCGAACGCGGCGCCCAATCCCCTTTACGCACTTCATCGAGCATCGCGCCACGGATACGGATACCCGCATACGTCTCGAAACTCGCACCCTTGCTCGCGTCATATTTGGTCGACACTTCGAGCAGGCCGATCATGCCAGCCTGGATCAGGTCTTCCACCTGCACGCTGGCCGGCAAGCGCGCCAGCAAGTGGTAGGCAATGCGCTTGACCAAAGGCGCATAGCGCTCGATCAGTTCGCCTTGGCTGTCACGTGCTGACTTTTTGTAAAGGTTGTAGCCGCTGGATGTCATAGCACCGGTCCTGCGCTCGTCTGATGCACCAATCGCTCGACGAAAAACTCCAGATGCCCCCGCGGGTTGGCAGGCAACGGCCAGGTATCGACCTTCTGGGCAATAGCCTTGAACGCCAATGCGCACTTCGAACGAGGGAACGCTTCATAGACTGCGCGCTGCTTTTGCACAGCCTTGCGCACACACTCGTCATAAGGAACTGCGCCGACGTATTGTAAAGCGACATCGAGGAAGCGATCCGTGACCTTGGTCAACTTGGCGAACAGGTTTCGGCCTTCCTGCGGGCTTTGGGCCATGTTGGCCAGCACGCGGAAGCGGTTCATGCCGTAGTCGCGGTTAAGCAGTTTGATCAGGGCGTAGGCGTCGGTGATCGAGGTGGGTTCGTCGCAAACCACCAGCAGCACTTCTTGCGCGGCGCGCACGAAGCTGACCACGGACTCGCCGATCCCGGCGGCGGTGTCGATCACCAGCACGTCGAGGTTGTCGCCGATATCGCTGAAGGCCTGGATCAGGCCGGCATGCTGCGCCGGGCTCAGGTGCACCATGCTCTGGGTACCCGAGGCGGCCGGCACGATACGAATGCCACCGGGGCCCTGCAGCAGCACATCGCGCAGCTCGCAACGGCCCTCGATTACATCGGCGAGGGTATGTTTGGGTGTCAGCCCCAGCAGAACGTCCACGTTCGCCAAGCCCAGGTCAGCATCCAGCAGCATGACGCGACGGCCAAGCTCTGCCAGGGCCAGGGACAAATTCACTGACACGTTAGTTTTCCCGACGCCACCTTTGCCGCCGGTCACCGCGATCACCTGTACGGGATGCATGCTGCCCATTTTATTTCTTTACCTTGTCTTGCTTAGACGCAGGCTACATGGCTTGGCCGCGTGAATCGCTTGCAGACCATCAATGTAGATACATTTCACGGCGCTCATCCTGCCTCAACCGACCCGTTTTGCAGGGTTGTGGTAGAGATCGGCGAACATATCGGCCATCGCTTCCTCGCTAGGCTCTTCTTGCATTTGCACACTGACAGCACGGCTGACCAACTGATGACGACGCGGCAGATGCAAATCATCTGGAATCCGCGGGCCGTCGGTCAGGTAGGCGACCGGTAACTCATGACTGATCGCCAGGCTCAACACCTCGCCCAGGCTCGCGGTTTCATCGAGCTTGGTGAGGATGCAGCCGGCTAGGCCGCAGCGCTTGTAGCTGTGATACGCAGCGGTAAGAACCTGTTTCTGGCTGGTGGTTGCAAGCACCAGGTAGTTTTTCGACTTGATGCCGCGCCCGGCCAGGCTTTCGAGTTGCATGCGCAGGGCCGGATCGCTGGCTTGCAGGCCAGCCGTGTCGATCAACACCACGCGCTTGCGCAGCAGCGGGTCGAGGGCATTGGCCAGGGACTGGCCAGGGTCGACGTGGGTGACCGTCACATTGAGGATGCGACCCAGGGTCTTGAGCTGTTCCTGGGCGCCGATGCGATAGCTGTCCATGCTCACCAGCGCGATGTTCTGGGCGCCGTACTTGAGCACATAACGGGCGGCCAGCTTGGCCAGGGTGGTGGTCTTGCCCATGCCGGCCGGGCCGACCATGGCGATCACACCGCCCTCTTCCAGGGGTTCGAGTTCCGGGGTAACAATCATGCGGGCCAAGTGCGCCAGCAACATGCGCCACGCCTGGCGCGGTTCTTCGACTTCGGCGGTGAGCGCCAGCAGGTCGCGGGACAGCGGGCCGGACAGGCCGATACGCTGCAAGCGACGCCACAGGTTGGCCTGGTGCGGTTTGCTGCCTTGCAGCTGGGTCCAGGCCAACGAGCCCAACTGCACTTCGAGCAGTTCACGCAGGCCATTGAGTTCAAAGCGCATCGAGTCGAACACACGCTGGTCGACGGCGGCGGCCGGGGCTGGCGCGGCGGGACGTGGCGGTTCGACGAAAGTCGGTTCGACCAAGGGCTCGGCGGCGGTCAACGGCAGGCCGGCGAACAACTGGCGATTGGTGGAAGCGTCGCTGTCGCCGCGCATGCTCAGCTCAGCCTGGGCCGACACAATGCGCGAGGCGGTCTTGCGCAGCTCGTCTTCGAGCTCCATGTTCGGCACGCGTGGCGCCAATGCCGAGGGGGTGTAATCCAGGGCAGCCGTCAGCTCGACACCGCCGGCAATACGACGGTTACCGATAATCGCGGCATCGGCGCCCAGCTCATCACGGACCAGTTTCATGGCCTGACGCATATCGGCGGCGAAAAAACGCTTAACTTGCATAACCCACTACCCTCAGCCGTTGGGCCCTACTGTCGCGACGATAGTCACTTGCTTATTGTCAGGGATTTCCTGATAAGCCAAAACGTGCAAATTCGGTACTGCCAGACGTCCAAACCGCGACAACATCGCGCGAACCGGGCCCGCCACCAGCAGGATCACCGGATGGCCCGCCATTTCCTGGCGCTGCGCCGCTTCGATCAACGAACGCTGGAGCTTCTCAGCCATGCTTGGCTCCAGCAGAACGCCCTCTTCCTGGCCTTGTCCTGCCTTCTGAATACTATTGAGCAATATTTGTTCCAACCTTGGCTCCAAGGTAATCACAGGCAGCTCAGACTCAATGCCTACAATGCTTTGCACGATGGCACGGGACAAGCCGACGCGCACGGCAGCCACCAGAGCGGCAGTATCTTGACTCTTGGCGGCATTGTTGGCGATGGCCTCGGCAATGCTGCGAATGTCCCGGACCGGCACCTGCTCGGCGAGCAATGCCTGCAGCACTTTGAGCAATTGCGACAGCGTTAGCACGCCTGGAACCAGCTCTTCGGCCAGTTTCGGCGAGGCTTTGGCCAGCAACCCCATCAATTGCTGGACTTCCTCGTGGCCGATGAGCTCGTGGGAGTGCTTGTACAGAATCTGGTTGAGGTGGGTAGCGACCACGGTACTGGCGTCTACCACGGTGTATCCCAGGGATTGCGCCTGGCTGCGCTGGCTGACTTCGATCCACACCGCGTCCAGGCCAAAAGCCGGATCTTTGGCGGTAATACCGTTGAGCGTACCGAACACCTGGCCGGGGTTGATCGCCAGTTCGCGGTCCGGGTAGATCTCGGCCTCGGCCAGAATCACCCCCATCAGGGTCAGGCGGTAGGCGCTCGGGGCCAGGTCGAGGT
>NZ_JBOICG010000265.1:0-7141 GCF_050739995.1 Pseudomonas sp.
CGCGGTCGTCACCGCGGCTGATGCTGGTCATCCAAGGCCAACGCCCGTTTGGACGTTGGCCTTGAACCCTCTTCTCCCAGCGTGCATCTTTATGACTTGTCCCAAAACAAGAATAAGGACCGCTCATGTTCGATATCAGCACATTTCCCCATGCCGATGCCGTCCGCCGGGCTGCGCAGCTCAGTCAGGAGGACTACCAGCGCCTCTACCGCCAATCCGTTGAGCAACCGGACCTCTTCTGGGCCGAGCAGGCCAAAGCCTTTCTCGACTGGATCAAACCCTGGCACACCGTCCAGCATTCAGACATCAACACCGGTGCAGCCCAATGGTTTGCCGGCGGCCAACTGAATGTCAGTTACAACTGCATCGACCGCCACCTGGCGCAACGCGCCGATCAACCCGCCTTCATTTGGGAAGGTGACGATCCGGCAACGTCTTCCAAAATCACCTACCGCCAACTCCACCAAAACGTCAGCCGCTTGGCCAACGTGCTGAAAAGCCGTGGTGTGAAGAAAGGCGACCGGGTATGCATCTACATGCCGATGATTCCGGAGGCCGCCTACGCCATGCTGGCCTGCACGCGAATCGGCGCCGTGCACTCGGTGGTGTTTGGTGGGTTTTCGCCGGATGCCCTGCGTGACCGCATTCTCGACGCCGACTGCCGTACCGTGATTACTGCCGATGAAGGCGTGCGCGGCGGTAAGCCGGTGGCGCTGAAAAAGAACGTCGACAAAGCCCTGGCCAGTTGCCCGAACGTCAGCACCGTGTTGGTGGTAGAACGCACAGGCGCTTCCGTGAATTGGGACGAAGGCCGCGACCTCAAGTATCAACAAGCCCTGGATGCCGCCAGCGACCACTGCCCGCCCGAGCCGATGGACGCCGAAGACCCGCTGTTCATCCTCTACACCTCCGGCAGCACTGGTAAACCCAAAGGCGTGCTGCACACCACTGGCGGCTACCTGCTGCAAGCAGCGATGACCTTCAAGTACGTGCTGGATTACCGTGATGGCGAAGTGTTCTGGTGCACCGCCGACGTGGGCTGGGTCACCGGCCACAGTTACATCGTGTATGGCCCGCTGGCCAACGGCGCCACCTCGCTGATGTTCGAAGGCGTGCCGAGTTACCCCACGAGTTCCCGCTTCTGGCAGGTGATCGACAAACATCAGGTGAATATCTTCTACACCGCACCCACCGCGCTACGCGCCCTGATGCGTGAGGGCCACGGACCGCTGGAAAACACGTCACGCGCCAGCCTCCGCCTGCTGGGCAGTGTCGGCGAGCCGATCAACCCGGAAGCCTGGGATTGGTACTTCAATGTGGTGGGCGAGCAGCGCTGCCCCATCGTGGATACCTGGTGGCAGACCGAAACCGGAGGCATCATGCTCAGCCCGTTGGTCAGCGCCCTGCGCATCAAACCTGGCTGCGCGACCCAACCCATGTTTGGCGTGCAGCCGGTGCTGCTGTATGAGCACGGCAAGGAACTCAGCGGCGCCGGCAGTGGTGTGCTCGCGATCAAAGCCAGCTGGCCGGGACAGATCCGCAGCGTCTATGGCGACCCGCAGCGCATGATCGACACCTATTTCAAACCCTACCCCGGTTACTACTTCACCGGCGACGGCGCACGACGCGATGAAGACGGCGACTACTGGATCACTGGGCGTATCGACGATGTGATCAATGTGTCCGGCCATCGGATCGGCACCGCTGAAGTGGAAAGCGCCCTTGTACTGCATGACCAGGTGGCCGAAGCCGCCGTGGTGGGTTACCCCCATGACATCAAAGGCCAGGGCATTTATGCGTTCGTCACGCCAATGAACGGCGTCGAGCCCAACGATGCCCTGAAAAAACATTTGTTGGAGCTGGTGAGCCAGGAAATCGGCAGCTTTGCCAAACCGGAGCTGATCCAATGGGCACCGGCCTTGCCGAAAACCCGCTCGGGCAAGATCATGCGGCGTATTTTGCGCAAGATCGCCTGCAACGAACTGGACAGCCTCGGTGATATTTCAACACTGGCCGACCCCAGCGTCGTCGACGGCCTCATCGACAAACGCCTGAACCGATAGGAAACCTCGAGTCGCCATGGAATTTATACGCAGCCGTATCGAAACCCAACTGATGAGCCTGACCGGTCTGTCATTGGGACAACTGGACCTGGAAAACCCCAAGGGCGATCCCGGCCTGTTCGGGCCGGATTCGGTGAGCTGGCAGGTGCATGGCGACTTCAGCAGCATGCTTATCGGCGGCATCAGCGCGTTGATGTTGCAAGCCTTGCATCCGCTGGCCTTGGCCGGGGTGTGGGACCACTCGAACTTCCGCCAGGACATGCTTGGGCGCCTGCGCCGCACCTCGCAGTTTATTTCCGGCACCACGTTTGGCTCACGCAAAGATGCCGAATGGTTGATCGAGAAGGTTCGAACCATTCACCTGCAAGTGGTCGGCCATGCGCCAGATGGTCGACCTTATGCGGCCAGCGACCCTGAGCTGTTGACTTGGGTGCATGTGGCGGAAGTCAGCAACTTCCTGGCGGCGCACCTGCGTTATCGCAACCCACATCTGCCGGGACGGGACCAGGATCGGTATTACAGCGAAATAGCCTTGGTGGCCGAGCGGCTGGGTGCACGGCATGTGCCGCGCTCACGGCAGGAAGTTTCGGATTATCTGGCACGCATCCGCCCACAGCTGCTGTGCGACGAGCGCAGTCGTGAAGTCCTGCGCTTACTGGTCAACGCCCCTGCTCCCAGCACCTTGGCCAAGCCTTTCGGCAGCCTGATGATGCAGGCTGGCATCGACCTGCTGCCGGACTGGGCCAGCGCCATGCTCGAACAACACCAGAGCCCGCTACAACGCCAGATAATCCGCGCCGGGGTCAAGCGCAGCGCGCCGTTGTTGCGTTGGGCGATGCGTGATGGTTCCGTGCAGCGCGCCCATCGGCGGATGGGGTTGATGTAGGGGGCCGTTCATAGCTGTTAAACTCCGCGTCCTTATTTATCTTCTTTTACCTAACAAGCAAGGCGCGCTCCATGTCCCCCCTGAATCAGGCGCTGCGCGCCGCTCTCGATCAACGCCAAGACCTGATCAACGAACTGCATGCCCAAGGCACCGACTGCTACCGCCTGTTCCACGGCAGCCAGGAAGGCGCCGGTGGCCTGACCATCGACCGCTATGGCCCGCAATTGCTGGTGCAGAGCTTTCACCAGTCACTGGAAACCAGCGACCTGCTGGACCTGCATCAACTGATCAGCCAGTTCATGGGCCTGGAATTGCTGCTGGTGTACAACGACCGTTCCCGTGGCAACTCGCGGATCGACCGCGAAGACACGGTGTACCGCGCCGAGCCTGCGGCCCTGGAAGACCTGGTCGGCCATGAGTGGGGCCTCAATTACCGTGTGCGCGGGCGACATGCCGGGCAGGACCCGCTGCTATTCCTCGACTTGCGCAATACCCGCGGCTGGGTCAAGGACCACAGCGCCGGCAAGAGCGTGCTGAACCTGTTCGCCTATACCTGCGGCGTAGGCTTGAGCGCAGCCGCCGGTGGCGCGCGTGAGGTGTGCAACCTGGACTTCGCCGAGGGCAACCTGGCGGTCGGTCGTGAAAACGGCCTGCTGAACCCCCAGTTGCCGACCATGCAATTTGTGCAATCCGATTACTTCCCGGCGATTCGCCAGCTGGCGGGCTTGCCGATCACCCAGCGCCGCGGGCAGAAGCTGCCGAGCTATCCGCGCCTTGAGCAACGCCAATATGACCTGGTATTGCTCGACCCTCCGGCCTGGGCCAAAAGCGCCTTCGGCACCGTCGACCTGCTGCGCGACTATCAAAGCCTGCTCAAGCCTGCACTGCTGGCCACCGCCGACAACGGCGTGCTGATCTGCTGCAACAACCTGGCAAAAGTCAGCATGGACGACTGGCGCGAACAGGTGCTGCGCTGCGCCGAAAAGGCCGGCCGCCCGGTGCGCGATTGGCAGATCATGACACCGGGAGCGGACTTCCCCTCACAGGACCAACAGCCTCCGCTGAAGACCTTGATCCTGCAACTGTAAGAGTTATCCCAACAAGCCCTGTTCTTCGGAACCGAAATCCCGTGCCATACTCCAAGGCACTCTCGTTCGATATAGATGGCGTCACCCATGCCCAAAGGATTGATTCGCGCCATCGGCGCCGTGTTGACTGCTCTAGCCCTGTACAGCTTGCTGGGCTTCCTGATTTTGCCCGGTATTGCTCTTCGCATCGCCAACCAACAGTTGGCCAATTACGCCACGGTGCCGGCACGCCTTGAGCGTATCGAACTCAACCCATTCAGCCTGGAAGTCACGGCATGGGGCCTGAAGATCGGCGAACCCGGCAAGGAACAAGTGGGCTTCGAACGCCTTTATGCCAACCTGCAGATCGACAGTCTCTGGACCCGCGCCCTGCACTTGGCCGACGTACAGCTGGACAAGCCCAAGACCGAGCTGTTGTTCGACAAGTCCGGCCAGTTGAACCTGGCGCAGCTGTTCAAGCTGCCGCCAAGCGAACCTACCCCGGCCGATCCCAACGCCAAACCGTTCCCTGTGCGCATCGACAGCATCAAGCTGGCGAGCGGCTATGTACATTTTCAAGACCTGCGCCCCAGCGAGCCCATCGAGTTCCTCTACGACAAACTCGACTTCGAGCTGAAAAACCTCAGCACCTTACCCGAAGACAATGCCGACATGACCTTGGTGGCCGCAGGGCCCGCGGGTGGGCAAATCGACTGGAAAGGTAATTTCAGCCTGGTGCCGATCACGTCTCAGGGCACACTGAAAGTCACCGATGGCAAGATGAAAGCCTGGTGGCCCTATGTCCGTGACGCCCTACCACTGGTGCTTGAAGACGGTGTACTCAACTTCAGCACCGATTACACATTCAGCCTGGCCAAAGAAACCGAACTGAACCTGACCAACACCGCTGCCAGCATCGCGCCCTTTGCGATCAAGGCCCCGGACGGCCGGCCGTTGGCACGCCTGGAACGCCTGGATGTCAGCGAGACCTCGGTAGACCTGGCCAAGCAGCAAGTGGTTGTGGGCAAGATCCGCAGCAACAAGCTAGAAACCTGGGCCGCTCGCGAAGCCGATGGACAATTGGATTGGCAGAAACTGTTCGCCAGCCAGCCAAGCAAACCGGCCAAGGCGCCAGAACCGGCAACCGCGCCGGCCACTGCCGACGCGCCAAAATCCGAACCCGCTGCGCCGAGCAAACCCTGGCAAGTACTGCTCAAGGATGTGCAACTGCGCAATTATCAGGTGCACTTGGCTGACCGTGCGGCCAAGCCAGCGGTAGCATTGGAACTGGGCCCATTGAATGTCGATGTGCAGAACTTCGACAGCCTCAACCAAAGCCCCTTTACCCTGAAAGTCGACACTGGCTTGGGCAAGCAAGGCAAGATCCAGGCAGCCGGCGAGGTCAACCTCAGCCCGGTCAGCGCCAAGCTGAAAGTGAACACCCAGGACATCGACCTGCGGGTCGCCCAGTCCTATATCAGTCCATTCATTCGCCTTGAACTGCGCAGCGGCATGCTGGGCAGCAACCTCGATGTGAACCTCAAAAGCACCGAGCCACTGGCCCTGCAAGTCACTGGCCGTGCACAAGTCGACCAGCTGCATACGCTGGACACCCTCAAGACCCGCGACTTCCTGAAGTGGCAGCGCCTGGTACTGGAAGGCGTGAATTATCAACACGGCCAGAGCCTGTCGATCGACAAGGTCAACCTGCAGCAGCCCTACGTGCGCTTCATGATCAACGATGACCGCACCACCAACGTCGATGACTTGCTGATCCCACAACCGGCCAGCAGCGGCGCCAAGTCCGCTGCCAAACCGACAGCGAGCAATGAGAAGCCGCTGGGCATTCACATCGGGCACATTGCGATCAACGACGGCTCGGCCAACTTTGCATACTTCAGTCTCACACCCAATGTCGCCACAGCCATTCAACAGCTCAACGGGCAAATCGGCACCATCGACAGCCGCCAGGCCAAACCGGCCAGCGTCGACATCAACGGCAAGGTGGACCGCTACGCGCCAGTGACCATCAAAGGCAGCGTGAACCCGTTCGATCCGATGGCCGCACTGGATATTGCCACCAGCTTCAAGCGGGTCGAGCTGACGACGTTGACGCCGTACTCGGGCAAGTTCGCCGGCTTCCGCATCCGCAAGGGCCGATTGAACCTCGACCTGCACTATGTGATCACCAAAGGCCAGTTGAAGGCTGAAAACAAAGTGGTGGTTGAGCAACTGCAACTGGGTGAGAAAGTCGACAGCGCCGATGCCGTGGACTTGCCGATTCGCCTGGCGATTGCACTGCTCAAAGACAGCGATGGCAAAATCTCCATCGAACTGCCGGTGACTGGTGACCTGAATAATCCGCAATTCAGCGTGATGCCAATTGTGTGGCAGACCCTGCGCAACCTGGTGGTACGTGCAGCAACAGCGCCATTCAAATTCATTGGTGGACTGATTACCGGAAGCGGCCCGGAAGACCTCGGCAATGTGTCTTTCGCTGCCGGTTCCAGCGCGTTGAGCAAGGATGCCGAAGGCGCCTTGAACACCTTGGCCAAGGCACTTAAAGAGCGCCCTGCCCTGCGCCTGGAAATCGAAGGCACTGCAGCAGCCAGCAGCGACGGCCCGTTCCTGGCAGCCGAGCGCCTGGAGCGCGAATATCAATACAACTACTACAAGATGCTGCAACGCCGTGGCGACAAAGTCCCGGCCCAGGCCTCATTGTTGGTTGTGCCGGAGAAGGAAAAGGCGCCATTGCTGGAAGGCATCTACCGCACACGGTTGAAACAACAACCGCCGGCCGAATGGAAAGACCTGAGCAACAATGACCGCACCGCGAAGCTCAAAGACGGCGTGATCAAGTTCTGGAGCGGCAGTGACGTGCTGTTGCGCCAACTGGGCCAGGACCGAGCCAGCGCCATCAAGGACTATCTGGTGGATAAAGCGCAGTTGGAAGATGATCGGGTGTACTTCATCGATGCCAATCTGGGGCAGGCGGAGAAAGATGGTCGAGTGGTGACACCGATGCATCTGGATGCCGAATAATCACCAGGCAGTACAGCTCAAACTGTGGGAGCGGGCTTGCTCGCGAATGCGGTGAACCAGTCGACGAATTTGTTAGCTGACAC
>NZ_JBOICG010000266.1:0-14831 GCF_050739995.1 Pseudomonas sp.
GGTATGGGCCGTGACCAGCGTTACGCCACGGCTCACACCGCGCAAGGTCAATGGAATATCGCAATTCGTCGCGCCCGCCAGCCCCGCTGTGATCCCATTGACCAACTCCACTGCAACCCCTCGTTCACGCAACCACATGGCCTCTTCACCACCACGGCCAAAAATGCACGGATCGCCGCCTTTAAGCCGCACCACACACTTGCCCTGGCGCGTATAACGCAGCATCAGGCGATGAATGAAATCCTGCGGCGTCGAACGGCAACCGCCGCGCTTGCCGACGGTGATCACCCGCGCATCCAGGCAATGTTCCAGCACCTGCGGGTTGACCAGGTCATCGATCAACACCACATCGGCCTCCCGCAAGACCCGCACCGCCTTAAGGGTCAACAACTCAGGATCACCGGGCCCTGCGCCCACCAGCCAGACTTTTGCGTTCATGTTGTTGCCCTCACACATTGATTGCGATTGGCTGCGGGTTGCCGGCCAAAAGACGTTTGATTTCCGGCACGCAGGAGCCGCATTGCGTGCCACAACCGAGTTCGCGTTTGAGCTCATCCAACCCCAAGCCGCGGGCGATGGCGCTGCATACCGCGTTTTCGCTGACGTTCTTGCAGTTGCACAGGATCTTGTTGCTGGACGCCGTGCCGCCCGGTGGTGCGCTTAACGGTGCCAGCAGCCAGCGCCGCAATTGATCATCGGCGCGGCCTTCCAGCCACAAGCTCTGCAGCCAGTGCCGCGCCAGGGTTTCACCCGCCAGACGCAGGGCGGTGATGCGGCCTTTCTCGATCTTCACGCGCTTGCCAATCGAGCGGCGTGGGTCGTCATAGGCCATGACGGGGCCGTCGTTGAGCCCCAGCAGCGCGTCGATGCGGGTCAGTAGCGGCAAGTCGGGCGCCTCGCCATGTGCCGCGCGCAGCAGCAATGCCGGCCGCTCACGTCCGACCAGGCTCAAGCTGACGTAGGCAAAGCCCTCGCACAGCGGGCGTAGCGCCTCAAAGTGTTGCTGCACATTTCCTTCGATCAGCGCGAACAACTGCCACGGCAGTTGCACTGCTTCCAGGCGCACCCCGCTGTGCTTGAGTTCCGGTTGTTTCGATAAAGGATCAAACGCCGGCTGCGTGAGCGCATTGACACCACCCTTGAGAAAGCGGTCGCCCCAATGCTTGGGTAGGAATGCCTGGCCGGGGCGCACGCTGTCATCACTGCTGACGGCAACGATCACACTGCCGCGACGACTCTTCAGGTGAACCAGATCCCCGTCCTTGAAGCGATGGCGGCGCAACTCATCGGGATGCAGGCTCAGCAGCGCCTTACTGACATGCCCAAACAGCTGCGCTGCGGTGCCGGTGCGGCTCATGCCATGCCATTGATCCCGCAGGCGGCCGGTGATCAGGGTCAGGGGGAAGCGTGCGTCACGTTGCTCCTTGGCGGCCCGGTAAGGATCGGCGACAAACTGTGCCCGACCATTGTCGGTCGGGAAAACACCTTCGCTGTAAAGGCGTGGCGTTCCAGTTTGCGCGCCGACAGGAAATGGCCATTGCTGCGGCCCGATCCGGTCAAGCAGGGCGTGGCTGATGCCCGACAAGTCCAGGTCGCGATTGCGGGTCAGCACTTTGTATTCATCAAAGATCTGCGCGGGTTGCTCGAAGGCAAACAGGCTGGGCAGACCAGGCCGCAAGCGCCGCTCAAGGCGTTGTGCGAAATCTACCGTAATAGCCCAGTCCGGTCGCGCCTCTCCCGGTGGAGCGATGGCGCGGCGTACGTGAGAAATACGTCGCTCGGAGTTGGTGACGCTGCCTTCCTTTTCCCCCCAGCTGGCGGCGGGGAGCAGCAAATCGGCATAGGCGGCCGTCTCTGTGGTGCGAAAGGCCTCCTGCAACACCACGAACGGGCAAGCCGCCAAGGCTGCGCGCACGCGGTTCTGGTCCGGCAGCGATTGCGCGGGGTTGGTGCAGGCAATCCAGAGAGCCTTGATCTTGCCCGCCTGGACGTGCTCGAACAGCTCGATAGCCGTCAACCCGGTTGGTGCCGGTAGCGCATCAACCCCCCAATAGGCGGCGACTTCGGCCCGATGCCCCGGATTGGCTGCCTCACGATGGCCGGGCAGCAAATTCGACAGACTGCCGGTTTCGCGTCCGCCCATGGCATTAGGTTGGCCGGTCAGGGAAAACGGCCCACAGCCGGCCCGCCCAATAGTGCCGGTGGCCAGGTGCAGGTTGATCAGCGCGCTGTTTTTTGCACTGCCGGCGGTGGATTGGTTCAGGCCCATGCACCACAGCGATAGAAAACTGCTGGAGGTGCCCACCCATTGCGCACACAGACGCAGTTGCTCGAGGCTGATCCCGCACAACTGCGTGACCATCTGCGGTGTGTAGTCATGCACCAGTCGTTTCAGCTCGGCCAACCCGTCGGTATGTGCCTGGATAAAGTCGCGGTCGATCCAGTCTTCCCACAGCAACAGATGCAAAATCCCATGGAATAACGCCACATCCGTACCCGGCAAGATGGCCAGGTGCAGGTCAGCCAAATCGCAGGTGTCTGTGCGCCGTGGGTCGATCACCACCACTTTCATCTGCGGACGCCGTGCTTTGGCTTCCTCCAGACGACGGAACAATACCGGGTGGGCGTAGGCCATATTGCTGCCAACGATCATCACGCAGTCGCTGGATTCCAGGTCTTCATAACTGCACGGCGGCGCATCGGCACCCAGGCTGCGTTTGTAGCCGACCACTGCGGAGGACATGCACAGCCGCGAGTTGCTATCGATGTTATTGGTACCCACCAACGCTCGGGCCAGCTTATTGAAGCAGTAGTAATCCTCGGTGAGCAGTTGCCCGGAAATGTAGAACGCCACGCTGTCCGGCCCGTGCTCAGCGATCGTGTCGGCGAAGACATGGGCGGCGTGATCCAAGGCCGTATCCCAGTCGGTACGGGCACGGGCCAAGTCTTTGCCCAGGCGCAGTTCGGGGTACACGGCACGGGCTGCCAGGTCGCCGGTCAGGTGCAGGCTGGCGCCTTTGCTGCATAGCTTGCCAAAGTTGGCCGGGTGGCTCGGATCGCCTTGCACACCCAGGATTTGCACACCGTCATGCTCAATCAGCACGCCGCAACCCACCCCGCAATAACAGCAGGTGGAGGCGGTGACCTGGCGGTCCATCAACCTGCGTCCCGCAGGGCCAGCATCACCCGACCGTTTTCCACGCGAGCCGGGTGATGATGGGCGCAGCCGATATCCGGCGCCAGGGCTTCGCCGGACATCAAGTCGATCTGCCAATTGTGCAGCGGACAGGCCACGCGCTTACCGTAGATCAGGCCTTGGGACAGTGGCCCGCCCTTGTGTGGGCAGCGGTCGTCGAGAGCGAATACCTCATCGTCACTGGTACGAAAAATCGCTATATAGCCTTTGGGCCCCTGGATGATGCGTGAGCCCAGGGCGTTGATTTCATCGAGGGCACAGATATCCAGCCAGTTCATGCCGACACCTCCAACTGTTTGACCGGGATGACCTCGAACTCTTTTTTCAGCAGTGGTTGCTCCAGGCGCTCCTTCCACGGGTCTTGTTCGAATGACAACGAGAATTGCAGGCGCTCATTCAGCGCCTGGCGCCGGGCCGGGTCTTCCAATACGGCTTTCTTGATGTGCTCCATGCCCACCCGTTGCAGGTAGTGCACGGTGCGCTCCAAGTAGAAGGCTTCTTCGCGGTATAGCTGTAGGAACGCGCCGTTGTATTCGCGGACTTCTTCAGCGGTTTTCAGCTTGACGAAGAACTCCGCCACTTCAGTCTTGATCCCGCCATTGCCGCCGATGTACATCTCCCAGCCGGAGTCGACACCGATAATGCCTACGTCCTTGATCCCCGCTTCCGAGCAGTTGCGTGGGCAACCGGACACTGCCAGCTTGACCTTGTGCGGCGACCACATATTGAACAGGTCATGCTCCAGCTCGATGCCCAATTGCGTGGAATTCTGCGTGCCGAAGCGGCAGAACTCGCTGCCCACACAGGTCTTCACGGTGCGGATGGACTTGCCATAGGCGTGGCCGGACGGCATGTCGAGATCTTTCCACACGCCGGGCAAATCCTGTTTCTTGATGCCGAGCAAATCGATGCGCTGGCCGCCAGTGACCTTGACCATGGGGACGTTGTACTTATCGGCAACATCCGCAATACGCCGTAGCTCCGAAGGGTTGGTCACACCACCCCACATCCGTGGGACGACGGAGTAAGTGCCGTCCTTTTGAATGTTGGCGTGGGCGCGCTCGTTGATCAGGCGCGATTGCGGGTCGTCCTTGGCCTCGCCCGGCCAGGTGGAAATCAGGTAGTAGTTCAACGCCGGGCGGCAGGTGGCGCAGCCGTTGGGCGTGCGCCAGTTCAGGTAGCTCATGGTGCCTGCGATGGTCAGCAGGTGCTGGTCGCGGATAGCCTGGCGGATTTGCCCGTGGTTGAGGTCGCTGCAACCGCAGATGGCTTTTTCGCTTTTGGGTTTGACGTCGGCGGCACCGCCGACCGTGTTGATCAGGATCTGTTCCACCAGCCCGGCACAGGAACCGCAGGAGCTGGCGGCCTTGGTGTGCTTCTTCACTTCGTCGACACTGAACAGTCCGTGTTCTTGAATCGCCTTGACGATGGTGCCCTTGCACACGCCGTTACAGCCGCAGACTTCGGCGTTGTCGGCCATGCTCATGGCCTTGTCCTGGCCTTGATGGCCTACGTCGCCTAAAGCATTTTCTCCGAACATCAAGTGATCGCGAATCTCACCGATGGCATGGTTCTCACGGATCTGCCGGAAATACCAACCACCGTCGGCGGTATCGCCGTACAGGCAGGCGCCGACCAGGATGTCGTCCTTGATCACCAGCTTCTTGTACACGCCGCCAATCGGGTCGGAGAGGGTGATGGTTTCGGTGCCTTCGCCGCCCATGAAGTCGCCGGCGGAGAACAGGTCGATGCCGGTGACTTTCAACTTGGTCGACGTGACCGAACCTTTATAAGTGGCAAAACCGAGTTGGGCGAGGTGATTGGCGCAGACCTTGGCCTGCTCGAACAACGGCGCCACCAAGCCGTAGGCGATGCCACGGTGGCTGGCACATTCGCCGATGGCATAGATGCGCGGGTCATAGGTTTGCAGCGTGTCGTTGACCAGAATCCCACGGTTGCACGGGATGCCGGATTTTTCCGCGAGTTCGGTGTTGGGGCGGATGCCGGCGGCCATCACCACCAGGTCGGCAGGGATAATGTCGCCATTCTTGAATTGCACCGAACCGACCCGGCCATTGCCGGCGTCGTGCAGGGCCTGGGTTTGTTCGCACAGGCGAAACACCAGGCCACGGCTTTCCAGTTCAGCTTGCAGCAACTGGCCGCTGGTCTTGTCCAGTTGTCGCTCCAGCAGCCATTCGCCGATGTGGACCACGGTCACGTGCATGCCGCGCAGCATCAGGCCGTTGGCGGCTTCCAGGCCGAGCAGGCCGCCGCCGATGACCACCGCGTGCTTGTGGGTCTTGGCGGTATCGATCATGGCTTGGGTGTCGGCGATGTCGCGATAACCGATCACGCCCTCCAAGGTGTTGCCGGGGATTGGCAGGATGAATGGCGTGGAACCGGTGGCGATCAGCAGGCGGTCGTATTCGGCCTCGGTGCCGTCTTCGGCGATGACGATGCGTTTGACCCGGTCGATCTGCACGACTTTGCGGTTGAGCAGTAGCTTGATGTGGTTGTCCAGGTACCAGCTCAGGTCGTTGAGCACGATCTCTTCAAAGGTTTGCTCACCGGCCAGCACCGGTGACAGCAGGATGCGGTTGTAGTTGGTGTGCGGCTCGGCGCCGAACACGGTGATGTCGTACAGCTCGCTGCTCAGTTTCAGCAGTTCTTCCAGGGTGCGAACCCCGGCCATGCCGTTGCCGATCATCACCAATTTGAGTTTTTTCATGTCGTTCTCCGCAATGGCTCGACAAATCGTGCGCAAACAAAAAAGGCATCCCCGCTAGCGATTTAGCGAGGACGCCTTTGTCCGGTCCCGTTCTCTCGGGAAGCTCATCCCTTCGACGTTGAAGAGGCGGCTATATGTGTGTTCTTGGGAGAGCTAATGCAGTGGCTGTGCCAAGTTGCCCAGTGCCCGGGTTTATTGGGCTTTCGGTTGAAATGGCAGGGGGAATCGCCCTCTAGTGGTGCAGCAGCCAGTAACACAGCACCAGATTGATCAGCAGCGACGCCACCGCGAGGGTTTGCCAGACCTTCAGCGGTTCACGCTCCAGCAAGGGCCGTGGCCGCACGCTCAGCTCGCGACGGTCGGCCTGTTCCAGCACCAGCAGCCATTCTTCGGCGGTTTCATAACGCTGCGCGGGTACAGCCGCCACGGCCCGCTCCAGACTGAGTGGCAACCAATTCGGCAGGTCGGGGCGATAGCGGTTGGCGCTGACCGCCTGGGTGAATCGGGGGCGCTGGAAGGCTTCGATCTCACCGTAGGGATAATGTCCCGTCAGCAGGTAATACAGGCTGACGCCAACGCTGTACAAATCCTGCTGGACAGTAGGGCGCTTGCCGTTAAACGCTTCGGGTGCGATAAAGCTCGGTGTGCCGGGCAGCAGGTGGGCGCGGTCTTCGGACAGTCCGGGGCAGTAGGCCAGGCCGAAGTCCAGTACGCGCAGTTCACCATCGTCACCCAGCAGCAGGTTTTCCGGTTTGATGTCGCGGTGCAGGATCTGTCGCCGATGCAACAGGCCCACCGCACGCAGCAAGCGCTCGGCGATGAATAGCCATTGCGCCAGGGGCAGCGGGCCTTGGTGTTGGAACAGTTCGGCCAGGGTTTGCCCCGAGTATTCACGCATTACGTAGTACAAATGCTGACGTCCGCTGGCTGTGTGGACTTCAGGAAACGCTCGCCCAGCCATTCGGCGCAAAAACCATTCTTCCGCCAGTAAAGCCTGGCCCGCATGGTTGTCATCGTCGTAGTTCTGGGGCAGGGTTTTCAGTAGCCAGGGCTGCTGTTGGGCGTCATGCACCCGGTACAGCAAGGACTGTCGGCTCTGCGCCAACACACCTTCAACCTGCCAGCCTTCAAAACGTTGCCCGGCTTTCAAGGGCGGCGGCAGCGGCCATTGTTGCAGCTGCACCAACGCATCGCCCAGGGTTGCGGCACCGAGCTGGTCGACTCGCACTAACAAGGCGCTGGCATTGTCCAGGCTGCCGGCAAGGTGCGCGGCGTTGACTAGGGTGTGGACCGCCGCGTCGAGATCGCTTTGTTCACGCAGGATTCCACGAATGCTGTTGTCACCCAGGGTGGCCCATACGCCATCGCTGAGCAGCAGGAAACATTCGCCTGGACGCAGTTCTCCGTCGAGAAAGTCCAGCACCAGGTGTTGGTCCAGGCCGAGGGCGCGCTTGAGTACATGCTGCATGCCCGGTTGTTCCCACACATGATCTTCACTGATGCGCAGTAATTCGTCGTCAAACCAGCGGTACACCCGGCAATCGCCGACATGGGCCAAGGTGAAGCGTTGCCCACGAAACACCAGGGCACTGAGGGTGGTCAGCAGCGGCTGGCCTCCACCGTTGGCTTGCAGCCAGCGATTCTGTGCCAGCAGCAAGCGCTCGAGCGCCTGGGCCACACCCCAGGTTTGCGGTGTGGCGTAATAGTCCAGGGCCAGGGCTTGCAAGGTCGAACGTGCGGCCAGGCCGCCGTCGGCGCATTGGCTGACGCCATCGGCCAGGGCACATAAATAGCCTTTGCTTGCCGCCAGCTCCGCCACGGGCGTGACCACCCGCAGCGCGTCCTGGTTTTCTGCCCGCGGGCCGATGGCGCTGGCCTGGGCGATGCTCAGTTGCAGGCTCATCAGACGCGTGCAGCGGTCACGGCAGCCGAGCCCCAGGTGGTTCTCCAGCGGCGTTTGACACCGTGCAGGCCGAACCAGGCCAACACGCCAAGGCTGGCGAACAACCACAGTGCCATCTGATAACTGCCGGTGCTTTGCTTGATTGCACCCATGCCGGCTGCGAGGGCAAAGCCACCAATGCCGCCCGCCATGCCGATCAGGCCGGTCATCACGCCGATCTCACGGCGAAAGCGTTGGGGCACCAGTTGGAATACCGCGCCATTGCCTGCACCGAGGCCGAGCATGGTGCAGACGAAAAGCGCCAAGGCCGCGTAGGGGCTGGGTAGGTTGAAACCCACCGCCGCGATGCAGATCGCTGCCACGCTGTACATCCCGAGCAGGGTGCGAATCCCGCCGAAACGATCAGCCAGAGCACCGCCCAGCGGGCGCATCAGGCTGCCGCCGAACACGCAGGCGGCGGTGTAGTAGCCGGCGGTCACGGGGCTCAGGCCGTACTGGTCGTTGAAGTAGCCGGGCAGGGCGCTGGCCAGGCCGATAAAGCCGCCGAAGGTTACGCTGTAGAAGAACATGAACCACCAGCTATCGCGATCACCCAGGGCCTTGAAGTAGTCGGCCATGGCTTTGGCTTTCGGGCGCTCCGGGGCATTGCGTGCGAGCCAGGCGAAGACGATCAGGGTGAGGATCAACGGAATCAACGCAAAGCCGAACACGTTGCTCCAGCCGAACGCGGCTGCCAGTACCGGTGCCAGCAAGGCCGCAAACACCGTACCCGAGTTTCCCGCGCCGGCAATACCCATGGCCTTGCCCTGATGTTCCGCTGGATACCACTGGGAGGCCAAGGGCAGGGCGACCGCAAACGACGCGCCGGCCATGCCCAGGAATACGCCCAGCAGCAGGGCCTGCTCGTAACTATGGATGCCGAGCTTCCACGCACCGAACAGCGCCGCGATCACAATCACCTGACCAATCAGCCCAGCGGTCTTGGGCGACAGCTTGTCGGCCAGCATGCCCATCACAAAGCGCAGCACCGCGCCCGCCAGGATCGGCGTGGCGACCACCAAGCCGCGCTGTTGAGTGGTCAGGTGCAGGTCGGCGGCGATCTGCACCGCCAGCGGACCAAGCAGGTACCAGACCATGAAGCTCAGGTCGAAATACAGGAACGCGGCAAACAGGGTCGGGGTGTGCCCGGATTTCCAGAAGCTTGATTTCATCACGCACCTCAACGGTTGGGAGTCAGGTAAGAAGGCCGAGTGATGGAGCTGCCGCCTGAGGCCGCCCCACCGGCCCCATGCGCTGGGGCCAAAACGAAAAAACGCCGCCACCGGGTTTGCGGGGGCAAACCGGATGGGCGACGTCTTTGTCGTGGAGGGGCAACCGCCGTTGGTTACCTGTGAGGAATGCTTAGCAAGAGCTGAGCCAGATCAGCCGAGCAACTCGCTCATGGCGATGATCTGCTCCGCCACCTGGATCAGTTTCTGTTGGCGGCTCATGGCCTGGCGGCGCATCAGGGTGTAGGCCTCTTCTTCATTGCAGTGCTTCATTTTCATCAACATGCCCTTGGCCAGCTCGATGCGCTTGCGCTCGGCCAACTGCTGGTCACGGGCTTGAAGCTGGGCGCGCAAGGCCTGGTCGCTCTCGAAGCGGGCCATGGCCACGTCGAGAATCGGTTGCAGGCGCTGGGCCTGGATACCTTCGACGATGTAGGCGCTGACGCCGGACTTGATCGCCTGGCGCATCACATTCGGGTCGTGCTCGTCGGTAAACATCACGATCGGGCGTGGCTGGTCGCGGCTGACCAGCACCACTTGCTCCATCACATCGCGGCCCGGCGACTCGGTATCGATCAGGATCACATCCGGGCGCACCGTTTCGACGCGTGCGGGCAGGTCGATGGTCAGGCCGGATTCATCAATCACCTCGAAACCGGCCTCGGTCAGCGCGGCCTTGAGTCGGCCGACCTTGCGCGGGGTGTCGTTGATCAACAGGATTCGCAACATAGGGCACCTCCTGTCAGCGCAGGGCTTGGCGGTTTACCGATTCGGCCAGGGCATGCAAGCGAAAGCTGCGGGCGTAAGCGGCGGGATCGGAGCCGTCCCAGACCTTGCCGTCGATCAGTTGGCTGCTACGCATGTCCTCGGCGTTTACGTTGACGCCCACGGCCTGGGCGGCTTGGCGATACAGGCCCAGTTGTTGCACCTGGCGCGCGGTACCCAGGTAATCCGGGTCTTCACGCAGCAGGCCCCAGCGGCGGAATTGGGTCATGAACCACATGCCATCGGACAGGTAGGGCACGTTCACCTCGCCCTCGGCGAAAAAGCGCAGCCGGTGCGGGTCTTGCCAGCGGTTGCCCAGACCATCCTCATAGAGCCCCAGCAAACGCGGCTCTATGCAGTCGAGCGGCGCGTCGAGGTAATCGGCGGCGCTGAGCAACTGCGCGGTGGAGCGCCGGTTTTCCGGGCTGTCTTCGATGAAGCGGCTGGCTTCCAGGATGGCCATCACCAGTACGCGTGCCGTATTGGGGTACTGATCGACGAACGCCTGGGTGCAGCCGAGCACTTTTTCCGGGTGGTCCGGCCAGATCGCCTGGGTGGTTGCCAGGGTAAAGCCCTGGTTCTGTTTGACTGCGCTGGCACACCAGGGCTCGCCGACACAAAACCCATCGATACGCCCGGCCTGCAGGTGCGCGACCATCTGCGGTGGCGGCACCACCACACTGTCTACATCCTGCAAGGGATGAATGCCTTGGCTCGCCAGCCAGTAATACAACCACATGGCGTGGGTACCAGTGGGAAAGGTCTGGGCGAATGTCAGTTTTGTCCGGCTTTGGTGCACATATCGCTCCAACGCCTCAGGAGTGAACACCCCTTGCTGCTGCAGTCCGTGGGACAGGTTGATGCTTTGCCCGTTCTGGTTGAGCCCCATCAGTACGGCCATGTCGGTCGGTGCTACGCCACCAATGCCCAGGTGCACGGCATACACCAGCCCGTACAGGCTGTGGGCAGCATCCAGTTCGCCGCTGACCAGTTTGTCGCGCAGGTTGGCCCAGGAGGCTTGGCGTTTGAGGTTGAGTTTGAGCCCATAGGGTTGAGCGAAGCCCTGGGTGGCGGCGACCACCAGCGATGCGCAATCGGTCAGCGCCATGAAACCCAGGTTGAGGCTGCTCTTTTCCGGGGCGTCACTGCCATTGACCCAGGCCAGTGGATCGGAACTGTTCATTAACACCTACCTTTTCGCTCAAAAAAAAGCGTCGTTCCTTCAGATGGCGGTGCAGGCCATTGCAGGGTAACGACGCCTTTGTCCGTAAGCCCGCTCCGTCGTTGGCGCGCGCTCTGATACAGAGTGCGTAGCAAGGCACATGCCACCGGTCTACCGTCAGCTTTTCATCAAGATTGAGCCGCGCCTGGCTTTCAGTATGACCGCTTCCCTACGCCAGACTGCCGAGGAAAACCTACGGTGCATGCTGCTTTTCCTGCCATGAAGACTTGCCACTGTTTGTGTGGCTGGCTGCTGTGTATCGCGCTTGTGCTTGGCGGCCCTGCGGCGTGGGGGGAGTCGTATCAGGCACAGGATGAAAGCCTGCAGACTCTTTTTACCGCACTGTCAGTGCCATTGGGCCTGCCCGTCGTGATCAGCCCCGACGTAGCGCGTAGACCTATCAGCGGAACGTTTGATTTCGCGGCACCGCAACAGGTGCTGGAGGCTTTGGCCCGGCAGGAAGGCTTGATCTGGTACAGCAATGGGCAAGGGCTTTACGTCTACGCCGCAGCAGAGGCGAGAAGCTCAGTGGTGGCGCTGCGACATATTTCACTCGACAGGCTACGCAGCTTCATGAAACGCACAGGGCTGGATGAGTCGCGCTATCCCCTGCGTGAAAGTGGGGGCCGAACGTTCAATGTGTCGGGGCCGCCGACCTATGTCGAACAGGTGCTACGGCTGGCCCAATTGATGGACCGGCCACGCAGCCAACTGCGCGTGGGAACCCAGGCATTTGGAGTCGTGCAGGTATTCAACACCCCTGTGGAAGATCGCCAGTACGGCTCAGGTGCAAACAAGGTCAGTGTGCCAGGCATGGCGTCGGTGATCGAAACACTGTTGTCCACTGAACAGAAGGGCCAGTTGGCCGACAAGAGACTGACGCTGATCGCCTATCCGGATACCAACAGCCTTTTGATCAAGGGCAAGCCTGCCCAAGTGAGGCAGATCGAACAGTTGGTGGCAGAACTGGATATACCCAAGCGACCGAATGAGGTTTCGGTATGGCTAGTGGGTGTGGGGCAAGACGACCCCGTGCCGGCGACCGGGCCACCGGCCTTGACTGCGGCGCAATATGAGCGCGTGAAGCGGGCGTTTGTGCGACCGGGACGTGAGCTCTCTCCGTGAACACGCTTGGTTTATCCATTCATTAGCGAATTGTCTTACCGGCAATGGCCAAAAAGCGTTGTTCGAATGGGTTTATTCCTAGCGCGGGTCGCTGCGCTGATTTTTATAGTCGTGGCATTGGTGAGTGAGTCGACACAGGAAGTAAGGATTTGAAGATCAGCAGTCGAATGCAGAGGTGTGAATGGGCATCGTGATTGAGGCGCCCACGGTGCCCCTCGTCTTTGCTCATTGGACCTTGCACGGTGATGGCCGGTTGACGGGAGAGGGCGCGGACATTCAATTACCGCCCAAGGAAGGACAGGTTCTACGACTGTTGCTGGCCTCGGCTGGAACGCTGATGACCAAGGATCGCTTACTGGAACTGGTCTGGCCCCGGGGTGAAGTGGCTGAGGAGTCATTGACGCGTTGTATCTATGCCTTACGTAAGTACCTGCGAAGCGACAAGGGGTTTATCAAGACAATCTATGGCAAGGGCTATCGTTTTACCTGCCCGGTGCAGGTCGAGGGTGAGGGGCGAGGAAGTGTGGTACACGTCTGTTCGAACTGTGGTCAGGTCAGTCATGTTTAAGCGGGGGGTCAAGGTTCTGCTACTGAGTGTGTTGTTGGGCATTGGTCAGGCGCAGGCCTATTGCTGGAATGAGGCGGCCAGCCGCTACGACCTCGAACCGGAGTTGCTGCAGGCCATCGCCGCCGTCGAGTCGGGTTACCGCGCAGGGGCGATGAACTACGCAAACCGCAATGGCACGCATGATATTGGCTTGATGCAGATCAACAGCATCCATTTGCCACGCTTACTCAAGCTGGGCATTACCGAAGAGCGATTGCTGAACGAGCCTTGTCTGTCGGTGGAAGTGGGGGCCTCGATTCTTGCCGAGTTTATCCAGCGTTTCGGTTACAACTGGACGGCTGTCGGCTCCTACAATGTGGGCGCGGGTACGGGGCCGAAGCACGATGCATTGCGCCTGCAATACGCGCAGAAGATCTGGGCACGCTATGAGGCGTTGGTCGCGCATCGCTACTGACTCGGCGTCACGCCTCGCATGCAGCCCGTGACCCCGGCTATAATCTGCGCCACCTTCCGTCGTCATCCGAGTCTAGCCCGCCCATGTATACCCTGGCCCGCCAGCTGTTGTTCAAACTTTCCCCGGAAACCTCCCATGATCTGTCCCTGGACCTGATCGGTGCCGGTGGCCGCCTGGGGCTCAATGGCCTGGTATGCAAGGCACCGGTGAAAATGCCGGTTTCAGTGATGGGGCTGGATTTTCCCAACCCGGTCGGCTTGGCGGCCGGCCTGGACAAGAACGGTGCGGCCATCGACGGTTTTGCACAATTGGGTTTCGGTTTTGTCGAAATCGGCACCGTGACCCCGCGGCCGCAGCCTGGCAATCCCAAGCCTCGTATCTTTCGCCTGCCGGAAGCCGAAGCGATCATCAACCGCATGGGCTTCAACAACCTGGGGGTTGATCACTTGCTGTCTCGGGTACAGGCGGCGAAGTTCAAGGGCATCCTCGGGATCAATATCGGCAAGAACTTCGACACGCCGGTGGAGCGTGCGGTGGATGACTACCTGATCTGCCTGGACAAGGTCTATGCCCATGCCAGCTACGTCACCGTCAATGTCAGCTCGCCCAACACCCCGGGCCTGCGCAGCCTGCAGTTTGGTGACTCCCTCAAGCAATTACTCGAAGCCTTGCGCCAGCGTCAGGAAGACCTCGCCGTGCGCCATGGCAAGCGCGTGCCGTTGGCCATCAAGATTGCCCCGGACATGAGTGATGAAGAAACCGTACTGGTGGCCCAGGCGCTGGTGGACTCTGGCATGGACGCGGTGATCGCGACCAACACCACCCTCAGCCGAGTCGGCGTCGAAGGCCTGGTCCATGGGGATGAGGCGGGCGGCTTGTCGGGTGCACCGGTGCGGGACAAGAGCACGCATATCGTCAAGGTGCTGGCGGCTGAACTGGCCGGGCGTTTGCCGATCATCGCCGTGGGCGGTATCACCGAAGGCAAGCACGCTGCCGAGAAAATCGCCGCCGGTGCCAGCCTGGTGCAGTTGTACTCCGGCTTTATCTACAAAGGGCCGGCGCTGATTCGCGAGTCGGTCGACGCGATCGCGGCACTGCGCTGATGTTTTAATGTGGGGGCGAGCAAACCCGCTCCTACAAGTTATATTCTCCTGCCAATAAAAAGGGCTCCATAAGGAGCCCCTGGGCCGAAGCCCGCCGCCCGGATGGGGCGCGCGTGGTTAAGTCGTTACATCTTCAAAGGTGGAGTGTCGGAATTAAGTGCCCTGATTAGCCGACGGCGTGAAGTTCGTTGAGTCTGTGGATGCCCGCAGTGCCAGTCATACCGTCCCAGTTGTCGCCGCGTCCTTCTCGCCAGCCGTTGATCCAGGCTTGGCGTACCGACGGTAGAGTAAATGGGCAAAGCTCACGGGATTTTCCATGAACGCCATATTGATATCCGCGTAAAAATGCTCTTTCCAACGGATCACGCTTAAGTCTTCTCATAGGGTGTTTCCCTCACTTGTTGACTGTCTAGATATCCTTCGGCCTCGTCCGAGGCCGGGCAGAGTTTTTCTGCCGTTGGTGGGCTCGCTGCCGGCGTGGCGAGCCAATGTGTCGGCG
>NZ_JBOICG010000267.1:0-8121 GCF_050739995.1 Pseudomonas sp.
ACCCGAACCTGCTTGTGACCCAGACCCTCTCCAAATCGCGCTCACTGGCCGGTTTGCGTGTGGGTCTGGCGGTGGGTCACCCGGACCTGATCGAGGCGCTGGAGCGAGTCAAGAACAGCTTCAACTCCTACCCGTTGGATCGCCTGGCAATTGTCGGTGCGGCGGCGGCGTTCGAGGATCGTGAGTATTTCGAGAAAACGTGCCGACGGGTGATCGACAGCCGTAACACGCTGGTCGCACAGTTGGAAGGTAAAGGTTTTGAAGTGCTGCCCTCGGCCGCCAACTTCATCTTCGCCCGTCACCCGAAACACGACGCAGCCGGTTTGGCCGCGAAGCTGCGTGAGCAAGGCGTGATCGTGCGGCACTTCAAGCAGGCGCGGATTGCCCAGTTCCTGCGGATCAGCATCGGTACGCCGGAGCAGAACCAGGCGTTGATCGATGGGCTGGGTGAGCTTTAACCTGCGCTGAAAACCAAATGTGGGAGCTGGCTTGCCTGCGATAGCGGTGTATCAAACGACAAATATGTCGCCTGTTACTCCGTCATCGCAGGCAAGCCAGCTCCCACACTGATTTGCGTTGTGTTGGTTAGATCAGCGGCTCATCCGGCTTCTTGTTCTTCCAGCCATCATTGCCCGGCAGCAGCAGGTTCAAGCCAATCGCCACCACCGCACACAGGGCGATGCCCTTGAGGCCGAAATCATCCGGACCGGTGCCGGTGCCAACCAGCACACCGCCAATACCGAACACCAGGGTCACGGACACAATCACCAGGTTGCGTGCTTCCCCCAGGTCGATCTTGTGGCGAATCAGCGTGTTCATCCCCACCGCGGCAATCGAACCGAACAGCAGGCACAGAATGCCGCCCATCACCGGCACTGGAATGCTTTGCAGCAATGCGCCGAACTTACCGATAAACGCCAGGCTGATGGCAAAGATTGCCGCCCAGGTCATGATTTTCGGGTTGTAGTTCTTCGTCAGCATCACCGCGCCGGTCACTTCGGCGTAGGTCGTGTTCGGCGGGCCGCCAAGCATGCCTGCGGCCGTAGTGGCGATCCCGTCACCCAACAGGGTTCGGTGCAGGCCGGGCTTCTTCAGGTAGTCGCGGCCGGTCACGCTGCCTACCGCGATCACACCGCCGATGTGTTCGATCGCCGGGGCCAGTGCCACCGGGACGATGAACAGAATCGCCTGCCAGTTGAACTCCGGCGCGGTGAAGTGGGGCAGGGCGAACCACGGTGCGGCGGCGATCTTCGCCGTGTCGACTACGCCAAAGTAGAACGACATGGCGAAGCCGACCAGCACGCCGGAAATGATCGGCACCAGGCGGAAAATCCCTTTGCCGAACACGGCCACGATCAAGGTGGTCAGCAGCGCTGGCATCGAGATCATCATGGCGGTCTGGTAATGAATCAGCTCGCTGCCATCACCGGCTTTACCCATGGCCATATTGGCGGCAATCGGTGCCATGGCCAGGCCGATGGAGATGATCACCGGGCCAATGACCACAGGTGGCAGTAATCGATCAATGAACCCGGTGCCCTTGATCTTCACCGCCAGGCCCAGGAAGGTATAAACGAAACCGGCCGCCATCACGCCGCCCATGGTCGCCGCCAGGCCGAACTGGCCCTTGGCGAGAATGATCGGGGTGATAAACGCGAAACTTGATGCCAGGAATACCGGCACCTGCCGTCCTGTCACCACCTGGAACAGCAATGTGCCCAGGCCAGCGGTGAACAGGGCGACGTTTGGATCAAGACCTGTGATCAGCGGCATCAACACCAGCGCGCCAAATGCCACGAAGAGCATTTGTGCGCCAGACAGGATCTGGCGCCAAAGCGGGTCGTTGAATTCATCCTGCATGCTCACGCGTCCTTCTGCTTGGTGCCGAAGATCTTGTCGCCGGCATCGCCCAGGCCAGGGATGATGTAGCCGTGTTCGTTCAGGCGTTCATCGATGGAGGCGGTGTAGATCTGCACGTCCGGGTGGGCCTTCTCGACGGCGGCAATGCCTTCGGGGGCGGCGACCAGCACCATGGCGCGAATGTCCTTGCAACCGGCCTTTTTCAGCAGGTCGATGGTGGCGACCATGGAGCTACCAGTGGCGAGCATCGGGTCGATGATCATCGCCAGGCGCTCGTTGATTTCCGGGACCAGTTTTTCCAGGTAGGTGTGGGCCTGAAGGGTTTCTTCATTACGGGCCACGCCGACGGCGCTGACTTTGGCGCCCGGGATCAGGCTGAGCACACCTTCGAGCATGCCGATACCGGCGCGCAGGATCGGCACCACGGTGATTTTTTTACCGGCGATTTTTTCCACCTGGACGGGACCGGCCCAACCGGGGATCTCGTAGGTTTCCAGGGGCAAATCCTTGGTGGCTTCGTAAGTGAGCAGCGCTCCGACTTCCTGAGCAAGCTCACGGAAGTTCTTCGTGCTAATGTCGGCACGGCGCATAAGACCGAGTTTGTGTCGGATCAGCGGATGGCGGATCTCGCGAGTGGGCATGGGGAAAGCTCCGGCAGCGGGCAAAAAAACCGGCCTAGATTAATCTATCCGAGGGTGTTGTCCTATAGACATCAAGTACGTTAGTCCATAAAGGCTTGATTGGAGCGCACGAGAAGCGTACCTTCGCCCGCTTTTCTTGCCACAGCACCCCTTGGAGAGCGCCATGTCCGCTGATCTCGAGCATATCCGTCAAATCATGCGCGAGGCTGACTGCCTGTACACCGAAGCGCAAGTCGAAGCAGCGATCGCCGAGGTTGGCGCACACATCACCCGTGAAATGGCCGATACCAACCCGGTGGTTTTCTGCGTGATGAACGGTGGCCTGATCTTCGCCGGCAAATTGCTGACTCACCTGCAATTCCCGCTGGAAGCGTCCTACCTGCACGCCACCCGCTATCGCAACGAAACCAGCGGCGGCGACCTGTTCTGGAAAGCCAAGCCGGAAGTTTCGTTTATCGATCGCGATGTGCTGATCATCGACGACATCCTCGATGAAGGTCACACCCTGGGTGCAATCATCGACTTCTGCAAACACGCCGGCGCGCGCAAAGTGCACACCGCCGTGTTGATCGACAAAGACCACGACCGCAAGGCCCGCCCGGACCTGAAAGCCGATTACGTTGGCCTGCCATGCATCGACCGCTACATCTTCGGTTATGGCATGGACTACAAAGGCTACTGGCGTAATGCCAATGGCATTTTCGCCGTTAAAGGCATGTAAACGATGTCCCCGGTTTGTACCGGGGCAACCCCCCCCTCATTGGTTCTCCAGCGCTTTCGAAGCCTGCGTCTCACAGGTAGACTTCAAGCCCCGTGTAAATGTCTGCAGGCTGGAGTCGGTAATGCGTAAAGATAAGAAACAGGTGATTGGTGATGAGATCGGTGACGATCAGATCAAGTTGTTCCTGGACTTCGAGCCCGTTGACGCGACTTCACCGTCCCTGCACAAACTGATCAAGGCCTACCGTGGCCTGCGTATCGACGATTTCGAGCGGTTCCTGGGCTTTTTCAAGGCGGCCGGCCTGGACCTTGATGGCAAGGATGAGCACGGCAAGACCTTCGTCGACCTGATCAAGGATCAGCGCCATGCGGACGAGTACATCGAGTTGATCGAAAACGCTCGCGGCTGATTATCCGAGGCATAAAAAAACGCCCCGTCCTCATACAGAGGGCGGGGCGTTTTTTATGGCCTCAACGTCTTAAGCGTAGCTCTCGGTCTCGGCGGCAGGCTCAACCAGTTCCAGGCTGATGTTGTTCTGCGTGTTGATCTTGCGGTACAGCTCGGCATCGGTCTCCAGGACCTTTTCCCGCGCCGGGAAGATCTCGTGCAGCTTGGCTGCCCATTCACCGGCGGCTTTCTCCGGGAAGCACTTCTCGATCAACTCCAGCATGATCGAAACGGTCACCGAAGCACCTGGGGACGCACCCAACAGGGCGGCCAGCGAGCCGTCCTTGGCTGCGACCAGCTCGGTGCCGAATTGCAGCACGCCGCCTTTCTTCGGGTCTTTCTTGATGATCTGCACCCGTTGGCCGGCCACTTCCAGGCGCCAGTCTTCGGCTTTTGCCTCAGGGTAGAATCGGCGCAGGGATTCCAGACGCTGCTCCATGGACTGGCGCACTTCGCTGACCAGGTACTTGGTCAGGTCCATGTTGTCCCGCGCTACGGCGAGCATCGGGCCGATATTGCCAGCGCGAATCGACAGGGGCAGATCAAGGAACGAGCCGTGCTTGAGGAATTTGGTAGTGAAGCCGGCGTATGGCCCGAACAGCAGGGACTTCTTGCCCTCCACCACGCGGGTGTCCAAGTGCGGCACGGACATCGGTGGGGAGCCCACTGCCGCCTGGCTGTAGACCTTGGCCTGGTGGTGCTTGACCACTTCCGGGTTGTCGCAACGCAGCCACTGGCCGCTGACCGGGAAACCGCCGAAGCCTTTGCTTTCTTCGATGCCCGAGGCTTGCAGCAGGGGCAGTGCAGCACCACCGGCGCCGAGGAACACGAACTTGGCGTCCACCTCGCGGGTATTGCCGCTGTTGACGTCCTTGATGCTCACGGTCCAGCCCGCGCCATTGCGCTTGAGGCCGGTGACGCGCTTGCTGTACTTGACCTGGGCGTCTGCCGAGCTGGTCAGGTGGCTGAGCAGTTGGTTGGTCAGGGCGCCGAAGTTGACGTCAGTGCCGTTCATCACACGGGTGGCGGCGATTTTTTCATCGAGCGGACGACCCGGCATCATCAAGGGCATCCACTCGGCCATTTCGCTACGGTCTTCGGTGTAGTGCATGTCCGAAAACGCGTGGTGCTGGCTGAGGGTTTCAAAACGCTTCTTGAGGAAGGACACGCCTTTTTCACCCTGCACGAAGCTCAGGTGCGGCACCGGGCTGATAAAGGACTTGGACGAGCCAAACGTGCCTTTCTTGGTCAGGTACGCCCAGAACTGCTTCGACACCTCGAACTGGGTGTTGATGTGTACGGCTTTCTTGATGTCGATGGAGCCGTCACCCGCCTGCGGCGTGTAGTTCAGCTCACACAGCCCGGCGTGGCCGGTACCGGCGTTGTTCCACGGGTTGGAACTTTCCGCGGCACCCGAGTCCATCAGCTCAACGACTTCCAGCTTGAGGCCGGGGTCGAGCTCTTTGAGCAGTACGGCCAGGGTGGCACTCATGATGCCGGCCCCTACCAGTACTACGTCGACTGCTTCGTTATGCGCCATTTAACGCGTCTCCAAAATCTGCAGCACCAAATTGACGGCATGGCTGCCAGGAGTGACGGGGCGGTTCACGTGTTGCCCCAGGTTACCCATGGCCAGGATCGCCATGTCCGATTCTTCGCAATTTTTTTGCAACTTCAGCGCACGCTTCCTGCCGGGCTAATCTGCCTATGAACGCATTCATGGGCGCCTGTGGCAATTCGACTTATGGTCAAAGCGTGCGATTCGTGCAACCAAATCCGTAGCGGACAGGTTTCAAGCTCCGGTTCTTGGGGAGTACTCGGTCCTGTGTTGGGCTGTTCCAGACGCTGATGGTGCTTGTACAAACGCCAAACTATTCATTTGCTCGCCACACTCTTGTGAAGTTGTGAAAACCCGTTTTTTCACGCTCTTTTGAAGACGTGAACCTCAAAAAAGGGCTGCCCCAGCCTGGCACCTGGCCCGGATACCTTGCCGACACGCGGCAACACGGGCAAACAACTCAAGTGGCCGAGCGCAATGGCAGCTCTGGCAGATTCGGTAAAGACGGAGGGTTTGCAAAAACAGCAAGCACGCCAGCTTCACTCGATCTGTGTGGGCGGCTCTCTGTGGGCGATTTGGGGGTTAATGCCGAGGCATTAACGATGTTGCGAGGCCCGATCAGGAGACGTCCTTATAATCGGGGGGAGATTGTAGCGAAGAACGCCAGGGAAATGGGCGTGTTTTATGACTTTTATTAGCGCTTCGGTCAGGAGGCCAACGCTTGCTGGGGTTGTGCATGCACAGGCTGTGGGCAGACCCGGGCGCTGGCCGGCAGCGGGCGGTTCATCCAGCCCAGGTGAGTCTCGGCAACTTCCACCCAGCCTTCACCGACGGGCGGCAGGCTGCATTGCTTGAATGCCAGGCAATGGCCATTGGCATCGAGCAAGGCGAAGTGACGATGGTGGGCGTGTGGCATGAACAATGACTTGAGAAGGCGCATGGCTTTGTACCTGTTACGTTACATGCTCGAAGGTTGCCAGTGTGCCATGACACTGGAGTGACGAATTTATGTGAAATTGTAATTTCCACGCGCCTTCAGCTGCCGTTCAGGATTGCTGGTGAGCGGCATCCCCGCACCGTTATACTGGCGGCCTGTTTGCACCTAGTCCTGGAGAAATGAGTATGTTGCAACGCCTGTTGTTCGGTTTGATCACTGTGACCAGTTTGACCCTGGTTGGCTGCGCCAATAGCCCGCAACAACTCAGCCCGCAACCTAAAGTCACCGCGCAGTTGGCGCCTGTGGGCCATGGCCAGCCGGTGTCGGTGCGTGTGGTGGATGGCCGTCCGTCGCCAACCCTCGGCTCCCGTGGTGGCCTGTACCCTGAGACCGCGCTGATTTCGGTGCAGGGTCAGGATGTGCTGCCCAAACTGCAAGCCCAGGCCGAAGCTGCTGTGCGTCTGCTGGGTTTCACGCCGGCCAACTCGCCGGGTGCCCCTCAACTGACCATCACCCTGGCCGAACTGAAGTACCAGTCGCCTAAAGAAGGCTTGTATGTGACGGAAGCCTCTATCGGTGCGACGTTCAAATCCGACGTGAGTGCCGGCACCCGTCGCTACAGTGGCCGTTACGGCGCGTCCCTGAACCAGCGTTTCGGCATGTCGCCGAACCAGGAAACCAATACCAAGCTGGTCAGCGATGTGCTCAGTGATGCCTTGACCCGCCTGTTCAAAGATCCAAGCATCGGCCAACTGCTCAGTTCGCAGTAACCGCCGCTCAAAAAAGAACCGGGCTCAGTGATGAGCCCGGTTTTTTTTCGCCTGTCGTTTTTATGCAGCCGTTTCGACATAAAGCTCCAGCACACTCACACCTGTGAGCAAGTCCAGCTCCGGCAGGTCGGCATGCTGGTGCCCGGCAAGGGCGCAATACACCAGCCAATGGCGGTCTTGAACGTTGAACGCCAGGCTGCCGATCAGCGCCTCTTGCTCGTCGCTTTGTGCGATCAGATACAGCCGATCCTGGTTTTGCGCATGCAGCATGACAAGCTCCTCAAGCGTCGAAGGGCAACAGAGTGGCTTGTTAAGGTGACGTTCAGGTGACGCTGTAAATTACTGGATACATTAGCGGCAATGGGGGAAGGAGCAGGACTGCGCAGGAGGCGACTATCGTTCAGGTTTGTATCTGAGCCGATACCAAGCCACTGATACATCGAGGTTTGCGATGGCAATGCCCGCACTGCTCATCAATGCTGTCGCTCTACTGGTTGCCTGCCCGGGCGCCGCGTTGCTATTCATTACCCGCCTGCGATCCCAGCGTGCCATGGCCGACCTTAGCGCACGAAGCGAAGAGCGCGCCATCGACCAGCCGATGCTGTTTCTGGATGTTCACACCGAGCGGGCGTACCGCCTGGCCTACCGTATTGGCTTTGCCTGCCTCGGGCTGGCGCTGGCCACCTCCTGGCTCAGTACCCATCTGTAAAAGCACCACAAAACAAATGTGAGAGGGGGCAAGTCCCTCCCACATTCCTGATAGGTGCCTAGAGAGGAATCCCGGCCTTGACCCGGTACTGATTGCGCACCGGTGTTGCGTACTGCACCACCAGATACGGTCGATGCTCGACCGGGCATTCGTTCAAGCGTCGTTCCCATTCCGCTTTAGCCTTGGCCAGTTCCTCCGCCGGGAACAGGTCTGCTGCCTTCGGCACTTGCAACTGCGGGTCGGCATCATTCCATTGTGCATAGGCCAGGTAGTGCACCGGGAACAACCGGTAGCCCCCGAGGATCTGCCGGTCCATTTCCACGGCGAGCAGCTTGGTGTCTTCAAAGCGCTCGGTGATCGGCGGCGCGAAGTTCACGTGTACGCGGCCCTTGTAGCCGGTAATGCCCAAGGCAATGCTCACATCGTCCTCACCCGGTGCCTTGGTGTAGGTACCGGTGGTGGCGCGGATGTATAGCTC
>NZ_JBOICG010000268.1:0-2933 GCF_050739995.1 Pseudomonas sp.
TGGGAGCGGGCTTGCTCGCGAATGCGTAGTGTCAGTCGCCATATTCATCAACTGACAGACTGCATTCGCGAGCAAGCCCGCTCCCACATTTGGACTGCCGCGCTGACCAAATCGCGGACAAAAAAAACCGGCCTCTCAGCCGGTTTTTTCATTTCAACAGGTTCAGAACGAAGCGTTCTTCAGGCCGTCGAGGTAACGCTCGGCATCCAGTGCCGCCATGCAACCGGCACCGGCCGAGGTGATGGCCTGGCGGTACACGTGGTCAGCCACGTCACCCGCCGCGAAGATACCTTCGATGTTGGTGGCAGTGGCGTTACCTTCACGGCCGCCCTGTACAATCAGGTAGCCGTCTTTGGCTTCCAGCACGCCTTCGAACAACGAAGTGTTCGGCGTGTGGCCGATGGCGATGAACACGCCATCGACTTTCAGCTCATCGAAGCTACCGTCGTTGTTCTTCAGGCGCGCACCGGTCACACCCATGTTGTCGCCCAGGACTTCGTCCAGGGTCGCGTTGAGCTTGAGGATGATCTTGCCTTCAGCCACACGGGCGTGCAGCTTGTCGATCAGGATTTTCTCGGCGCGGAAGGTTTCACGACGGTGAACCAGGGTCACGGTACTGGCGATATTGGCCAGGTACAGAGCCTCTTCCACGGCCGTGTTGCCACCACCGACCACGGCGACCGGCTTGTTGCGGTAGAAGAAACCGTCGCAGGTCGCGCAGGCGGAAACGCCCTTGCCCATGAACGCCTCTTCCGACGGCAGGCCCAGGTAGCGGGCGCTGGCACCGGTGGCGATGATCAGGGCGTCACAGGTGTAAACACCGCTGTCACCGGTCAGGCTGTAAGGCTTCTTGGAGAAGTCGACCTTGTTGATGTGGTCGAACACGATCTCGGTTTCAAAGCGCTCGGCGTGTTCTTTCATACGCTCCATCAGCACCGGGCCGGTCAGGCCGTGGACGTCGCCCGGCCAGTTGTCGACTTCAGTGGTGGTGGTCAACTGACCGCCCGCCTGCATGCCGGTGATCAGCAGCGGCTTGAGGTTGGCCCGGGCAGCGTAGACGGCAGCGCTGTAACCGGCAGGGCCGGAACCGAGAATAATCACTCGCGAATGACGGGTATCAGACATGACTCACTCCTATCGACCGCCCAGACAACAAGACGGCTGGAATAAAAAAGGACCGCGAAGCACTTGGGGAAGGCTTCAACTCGCAGGCCCTGAAAAATAATGGGTGCAGCGTATCGAGGGGGGCAAGATTAAGGAAATACGGAATAACAATCCAGCTCATAGGTGGTCTCTATGCAGTCGACTCGGTTGATCGACGTGTTTGTTACTGCTGATGTCGCCACTTTCACCTCAAGTGCAAAGTCGGTAAGGTCGGCGCGTTCGTCCTTTTGCTCGGAGTTTTCCATGCCTGCCCCTGCCCTTTCCGGCCCGCAGTACCTGCGTGAAGGCCTCAAACTGGTGTTGAGCCCCGGCCTGCGCTTGTTTGTGCTGCTGCCGCTGGCGATCAATCTGGTGCTGTTCGTCGGCTTGATCTATTTCGCCGGCCATCAGTTCAGCCTGTGGGTCGACAACCTGATGCCGACGCTGCCCAGTTGGTTGAGTTTCCTCAGCTACATCCTGTGGCCCCTCTTTGTGGTGCTGGTGGTGTTGATGGTGTTTTTTACCTTCACCATGCTCGCCAATATCATCGCGGCGCCGTTCAACGGCTTCCTCGCTGAGAAGGTTGAAGTGGTGGTACGTGGCACCGATGATTTCCCGCCGTTCAGTTGGGGGGAGCTGGCCGCGATGGTGCCGCGAACCCTGGCCCGGGAGATGCGTAAACTGGGCTACTTCCTGCCGCGCGCCATCGGCCTGTTCATCCTGTCGTTCATCCCGGTGGTCAACCTGATCGCGGCGCCGCTGTGGTTGTTGTTCGGGGTGTGGATGATGGCGATCCAGTACATCGACTACCCGGCCGATAACCACAAGCTGGGCTGGAACGAGATGCTCGCGTGGCTGCGCCAGAAGCGCTGGCAGAGCATGAGCTTCGGCGGCATCGTCTACCTGGTGTTACTGGTGCCTGTGGTCAATTTGTTGATGATGCCGGCTGCAGTGGCTGGGGCGACGTTGTTCTGGGTGCGTGAGCAAGGCGCCGAGGCGATGGCAGGGCAAAATGTGGCCAAGTCATAAATCCATCATCCCAATGACACAATGACGACATGGCCCACGGTGACACTGTGGGTCATGACGACAGCCTCGCTTCACATCACCTTAATTACCGAAACCTTCCCGCCGGAAATCAACGGGGTGGCCAATACCCTTGGTCGCCTGTGTGAGGGTTTGCGCGCGCGTGGCCATCAAGTCGAGCTGGTACGTCCACGCCAGGGCACCGACCAGAGTCGCCCCAGCGACGACGAATTGCTGCTGTGCCGCGGCTGGCCATTGCCGGGTTACCCGGGGCTGCAATGGGGCCAGTCGTCGATGCATAAATTGCTGCGACGCTGGACCCGCCAACGCCCGGACGTGCTGTACATCGCCACGGAAGGGCCGCTGGGCTTATCCGCCCTGCGTGCGGCACGTCGCCTGGGCATCAGTGTGGTCAGTGGTTTCCACACCAACTTCCAACAGTATTCAAACCAATACGGCTTGAGCATGCTGAGCCGCATGGTCACCCATTATCTGCGCTGGTTTCATAACCGCTCGACGTTGACCCTGGTGCCGAGCGCCAGCCAACGCCTGGAGCTGGAGCGCCGACATTTCGAGCGCCTGGGGATGCTGTCACGTGGGGTCGACAGCCAGCTGTTCCACCCGGCCAAACGCGATAACGCATTGCGTGAGAGCTGGGCATTGAACAGTGAGCAAATCGCCGTGCTGCATGTGGGCCGCCTGGCTCAGGAAAAGAACCTGGGGCTGCTCAAACGCTGCTTTGAAACGCTGCAAGACACCTATCC
>NZ_JBOICG010000269.1:0-4446 GCF_050739995.1 Pseudomonas sp.
CCGTGGACCTGCGCGGCCCGCTGCGGCTGGGGAAGGGCGCACGGCAGATTCATGAGACGGTGCGCCGCCACGTGGCGCATTTGGACCTCGATCGCTCAGGCTCGGTGGATGTGCTGGCGCTGAGTACCTTCATCACTAATGGTCGCCTGGGGCCAATTCTTTAAGCCACCGGAGATCAAATGTGGGAGCGGGCTTGCTCGCGAATGCGGTACTTCAGTCGATACTTTCAGTGACTGACACACCGTTTTCGCGAGCAAGCCCGCTCCCACATTTTGTTATGTGTGTTACTTGAAGCCGAGTTGGCGCCAGCCTTCGTAGACGGCAACCGCCACGGTGTTGGACAGGTTCAGGCTGCGGCATCCCTCGCGCATCGGCAAGCGCAGGCGATGGCCGTCGGGCAGGGCGTCGAGTACCTCGGCCGGCAGGCCCCGGCTTTCCGGGCCGAACAGGAAAGCATCGCCCTCGGCAAAGCTGGCATCATGGAACGGCCGTGAACCCTTGGTGGTGAACGCGAACAGTCGCGGATGCCCCAGGCTCTCCAGGCAACTGGCCAGGTCGGCGTGACGCTTGAGGGTGGCGTACTCGTGGTAGTCCAGCCCGGCGCGACGCAGGCGTTTATCGTCCATGTCGAAGCCCAGAGGCTCGATCAAATGCAGGTGGCAGCCACTGTTGGCGCACAGCCTGATAACGTTGCCGGTATTCGGCGGAATTTCTGGTTGAAAAAGGATGACGTGAAACATGCACGGCTCCGAAGGCAAAGATGCGCTGCATTCTACCCCTGAAGACGACCCAAGGCCGAAGCTATTGCCACGGGTGATGGGCTCTTTGGCGATTGTCGGCCTGATGATTGGCTTGATGATCGGTCGCCTGACCACGCCCGACCCCGTCGAACTGCAGCGAGTGGAGACAGAGGCAAATGGCGTAGTGGTGTGGTTCAACAGCGAACCCAAGCTGCACGGCGAGCATATCGACGGCACTGTGGCGTTGCTGTTCGATGCCCAGGGCAAGGGCGCCGGCGGGCAACTCAAGGTCAATGACAAGGACGTGAACTGGCGCGTGCGCAAGACCGACGGTGGCTTGCTGCTGAACCTGGTGGCGGCTCGACCGCTGCGTGGGGAATGGAAAGGGGAAAAGGCCGATGGCCGCTGGCGGCTGGAGATCCATCTCCGGGAGGAATAAAAGAGGGAGTTCCCGGCCTGCCTGTACCAGGGCTCCCAAAACGGGTGTGGGGCACGACGCTGTCCGCATCAAGCACCCCGGGTGTTAAAGAGGGGATTCTCGGCCTGCCTGTACCAAGGTCCCCGAAACTGGGTAGTGCCAGAGGTATTGCAGGGCGCGTGCCAGAATTGGCAATGTGTGTCGAAAATCTCTGCCAAAAAGCGCAAAGCCCCGGAATACGGGGCTTTGGTGCTTTCGTCTTTCAAGTTTTTTCAAGCAGGCCGATATTCCAGGCCTTGAAACCGTGCCCGATGCCGGTTCATGGTGCATTCAAGCGGTGCACGGTTTTTGCTCCAACACAAAAAAATGTGGGAGCTGGCTTGCCTGCGATAGCGGTGTATCAGCCAACATATTCGGTGACTGACACTCCGCCATCGCGGGCAAGCCCGGCTCCCACACTAGATCTTCAGTGGATCTGAGAGTCAGGCGTCGTCGCCCTCATCATCATCCCCTCCATCGACCTTCATGCCCAATTCCTTGATCTTGCGCGTCAAGGTATTGCGGCCCCAGCCGAGCAACACGGCGGCGTCGCGACGGCGGCCGGCGGTGTGCTTCAGAGCGGTTTCGATCATGATCCGCTCGAAGGCCGGCACGGCGCTGTCCAGCAGGTTCGACTGGCCACGCGCCAGGGCCTGGTCGGCCCACTGACGCAGTGCCTGTTCCCAATTGGTCACGGGTGCCGAATCCTGGGGCAGGCTCAACAGCTCTGGCGGCAGGTCGCTGATATGCACTTCACGCCCGGACGCCATTACGGTGATCCAGCGGCAAGTGTTCTCCAGCTGACGCACGTTGCCGGGCCACGGCAGGTTCTTCAGGTATTCCTCGGTCTCGCTTTTCAGCAGCTTCGGTTCAACCGCCAGCTCCTGGGCGGCGCGGCTGAGGAAGTGGCGGGCGAGGGTCGGGATGTCTTCGCGGCGGTCCGACATACGAGGGATGTGGATGCGGATCACGTTCAGGCGGTGGAACAGGTCTTCACGGAATTTACCCGCGTGTACCAGGGTTTCCAGGTTCTGGTGGGTCGCCGCGATGATGCGCACATCGACCTTGACGGGTGTGTGACCACCCACCCGATAGAACTCACCGTCCGCCAGCACGCGCAGCAGGCGGGTCTGGGTGTCAGCCGGCATGTCGCCGATTTCATCGAGGAACAGCGTACCGCCGTCAGCCTGTTCAAAGCGGCCGCGACGCAGGTTGGCCGCGCCGGTAAACGCACCTTTCTCATGGCCGAACAGCTCGGACTCCATCAAGTCCTTCGGAATCGCCGCCATGTTCAGCGCGATGAACGGCGAAGCCGCCCGTGGACTATGGCGATGCAGGGCGTGAGCCACCAACTCTTTACCGGTGCCCGATTCGCCGTTGATCAGCACGGTGATGTTGGAATGGCTCAAGCGCCCGATGGCGCGAAACACTTCCTGCATCGCCGGTGCTTCGCCGATGATTTCCGGGGTGCGGGTCAGGGTCGGTGGGGCTTCCTGGCTTTGTTGTTCCTGGGCGTGCTGGTTGGCGCGCTTGACCAGTGCCACCGCTTCGTCCACGTCGAACGGCTTGGGCAGGTATTCAAAGGCACCGCCCTGATAGGACGCGACAGCGCTGTCCAGGTCGGAGTGTGCCGTCATGATGATCACCGGCAAGCGCGGATGTTGCTCGCGGATGCGCGCCAGCAAGTCCAGGCCGCTGGCGCCAGGCATGCGGATGTCGGAGATGATCACGTCTGGTTGTTGGCGGGCGAGGCGGCTCATCACGCCGTCGGCGCTGTCGAAGCTCTGGGTGGTCATGCCTTCCTGTTGCAAGGCTTTCTCGAGGACCCAGCGGATAGAACGGTCGTCATCGACGATCCACACAGTTTCACTACGGCTCATGTCGATGGGGCTCCTTGTTCCAGTGGCAGAAAGATCGAGAAGGTGGTGTGGCCAGGATGGCTCTCACATTCGATCAGACCCTGGTGCTGGCTGATGATGTTCTGGGTAATGGCCAAGCCCAACCCGGTACCGTCCGGGCGGCCGCTGACCATGGGAAAGAAGATGGTTTCCTGAAGTTCCGCCGGAATGCCCGGGCCGTTGTCGATGATCTCGACTTTGGTCACCAGGCGATGGCGCACGTGGCCGATGGTGAACTGACGCAGGGCTCGGGTGCGCAGGCTGATGCGGCCCAGGCGCAGCTCGTTCTGGCTGCTGATGGCCTGCATGGCGTTGCGCACGATGTTGAGCACTGCCTGGATCATCTGCTCGCGGTCGATCAACACGTCGGGGATGCTTGGGTCGTAGTCGCGCACCAGGGTGATACAGCCCTGGCTTTCGGCTTCCACGAGCTGGCAGACGCGCTCCAGCACTTCGTGCACGTTAGTCATCGCCAGGGATGGCAACTTGTTGGAGCCGAGCATGCGGTCCACCAGGTTACGCAGGCGGTCGGCTTCTTCGATGATGACGTTGGTGTAGTCCTTGAGGTTCTCATCCGGCAGCTCACGGGCCAGCAGTTGCGCCGCGCCGCGAATGCCGCCTAGCGGGTTCTTGATCTCGTGGGCCAGGCCGCGCACCAGCATCTTGCTGGTTTCTTGCTTGGACAACTGCGCTTCCTCCTTGGTGATGCGCAGCAGGCGGTCGCGGGGGTGTACTTCCAGCAGCAGCAAAGTGGCGCCATTGCTCAGGATCGGGGTCACGGCGTAGTCGACTGTCAACGTCTGGCCGGTGAGGGCGGTGAGCATCGCTTCGCGCTTGGTGAACGGGTGTGCCTGCTCCACCGCCTGGCGCAACGAACTCAAGGCCTCGGCCGACTCGGTGAACAATTCGCTGATGAACTGCCCATGGCTGCGCTGGCCGCTGATGGCCAGGAGCATCTCCGCCGCCGGGTTCATGTACTCAAGACGCAGGTCGTCGTTGAGCAGGATGGTCGCGGTGGTCAGGTTGTCGAGTAACAAACGGTGCAGTGCATCGCTGATGGTCATCAGGACCTCTTTTGAAGCAAGGCGCGGGCTTGAGGCACACGCTGATACAAGGAAAATGCAAAAACCAAACCAAGGCTCCGAAAAGAAGCGCGAAACCCTTGGAATAGGGGTTTAAGGCGCGAAACTGTGGCGTTCTGCCAGCTTGCTCGGGAAGATTCGAACCAAAATGGGCTGGTTAGATGGGGAGAGTGCAGCCTATCGCACCAATATAGTGCGATTGTGTGAAGGTTGTTCAGGAAGTAGGAAATTACGATGAATCGTCTGGAAGGATGCGGACAGTGTGGGAG
>NZ_JBOICG010000270.1:0-10611 GCF_050739995.1 Pseudomonas sp.
TGCGTCGGGTCGCTTTTCACGACGCGCTGCTTCAGGCGCTTGAGGACCCGCGACCGCACGTATCGAGGCTGGCTCATGACTTTATTGGTCAGGAGCGAGGCGCGAACGAGGAGCTGATTACCTGCCACGGCACAGACCGAGGCTGGTTCATGAGGAGGCCTTGGATCGAAATTTCGGCGCTGCTGCCTCGAGGCAAAGAGTTTCAGTATCCGGGATCTGCCATCGTTTCGCTGAAGCTTCCCGATACCGCGGGTGTGGATGTGGTTCTGGATCAAAAGTGGATGTTAAGGAACTTTCTGGGCCATGCTGAGAGCCCTGTATCTTCTGAAGCTAGGCCATTCTTCAAGGGGCCGCTGGCATCGGACAAAATTGGCGAAATCGTCGATCTCAATCATTGCCGTTTCATAATCCCTCCTGAGGCCCTCAAGGAGATCATCAAAGCTTCGGACGCGCTTTCTGACGTATACCTCGGTGCGTTGCGGGAGCAAGAGTCTGATTGGGAGTCAGTGGGTTTTCCAGTCGTAACTTGGAATGGGCCGCAGGTGGCACTCTGCAAAGTGGATAGGCGGGTCTGGGAATGGATCCTCGCGTTCGCCAATCATCATGACGTACGTAAAGGCACGACCGAGTGGCATATTTTCCATGAGGCTCAGGATCGGCTGATGCCATTCTGTGAGTTGGGCTACAGGGGCATTTTCTGGGGGGTAAATATCCCAGACCTTTGCGCTGAATCGGAAATAGCTATTCTTTGGGACCCGTCCTTTCTTGACGGGCGCGCGGACCGCCGAGCCGTCTGGTCCTGCATTGATACCTACACCTGGATTTATGAGGAACTGCTACCCGCCATCGGGAGGTGGATTTCCGCGAGTCGCTTCACGCGATTGCAGCGTTGGTTGCATCCGAAAGCAACGCAAAACGAGATGGCACGGATCGTAGAAACTTGGACCAGCGCTTGGATAGTGAGTGAAGTCCGAAGTGTGCATCTGTTGCCAGGAGACGCCTTCCGTAGTCTTGGGCTTTTTCTGACATTAAGTCGCCTCCAAAGCTTCTACAACACTCCAGGACGCTATAGTCGGGCGCATTTTAGTCTCGAAGTTTGTATGGGGCTTTATCGCACGCTGCTTTGCTTGCTTGAGGGCGGGCGTGGGAATGCGCCTCACATGGGAGCGAACCTGGGACTGCGAGCTAGCTGTCAGGATCACGCCGAGCTCAGAACCCACCTCGTCGAACAAATGAGGTGCGGGACGATCATCACCGAACCGGCTAGCGTAGAATATGTGATGCGCGCCATCCTTGAGGCAATAGGCGAGGACGACGGATGGGTCGATCCAAGAATACGTGATGCGGCGTTCGAATCACTGATGCCTTGGATGGTATTTCATGACAGGCAATTGCTTATTGAGCGACACAGCCGATACATCTGAGACCGCCCGTTACATTTAGGCCCCCAAAAATGGATCAGACCACGATTCGAAAACCTTATAAACGTGATCTGACTACCGCAGCCTCATTTTGCTTTGAAGGAATAATGGATGGTTCAAGATTTTCTAGCACAGATTAATGGCACGGTCGCTGCGCTCACTGCCGTGGTTGGAGTGATTGTCCTAACACTTACCAGTTTCTTTAAAATATTCTCTCTGTATGACCGCCACTGGTCACGGAGGCATCATAAGATTTTGAAAGAGCTACGTGCACTCGAAACCTCTCAAAACCCCTTCACTCACTACCTGGATGAAGCTATTTACCTTGAAAGCTATCGTATCGCCAGCGGGATTCGTGCGAATAAGATGAAGGCTGGTTTTCTGCTTCGATTGGCTTTGATAGGTCATTGGAACCGTTGGCAAATTCGGCAAATCGCTAGGTTTCTGGTTGTTTCACCCGAAATGCCTCTGCTAACGCTTCGGATCAGCAGATGGGATGTCGCTGGTGCGCGCTTATCACTGTCTTTAGGACTCTTAATTATGGTCATAGGTGCCGTCCTCGGGTTTGCAGTAATGGTGAAGGGAACAACGCTTGGTTCTTTCTACGCTGGAATAGGGCTTGAGATTGCGTTCACTGTTGTTGCGGCACTGGTCATGTCCAATTACAACACCTATAAGGTCGCTCGGCAGTTCAAAGAGTATGCGAACGATCATCCAGAGATTTTCTGTAATGAGGAGTCTGGACCCCGTCCTAAATGCAACATCACACAGAGCCTGCAAGCTTGTGAAGTGGAGAGAGCAGCGTCATAGGCAGCAGTGCTATGTTCTGGCAGACAATCCTGATCATTTAGTCCCGGGTCGATAGCGGCCTGTCGCTAAGGGCTGCAATCGTGTAATTGCTGCCTGCCAAGGAGGCCCCCAATCCGCGCCCCAAAGCTGCCGCGCGACCATTCACAGCAAGTCCGTTCCCGTTACCAATGCCCTTGGGAAGAATATGTTAAAGGTCTGGATACTGTGCATCCTCTTCTGATTGGCTTACGTGCTAATCCGCCCACAGTCCAGCCTCCGCATGAAATAGCTCACGCGAGACAGTGTTTGGTCTGAACTAAACGATATCACCTCGACAACGAGCCCGTGTCGGCCTGGCTGCGTGCGACCGGATGCAAGAGTCCGCACGGCGCCAGTGCCGGCTACAAATACCTGGAAGGAGCCTATCTGCTCAGGGCCGCGCTGTCCGATGCGCGGAACGCTAAGGGCGGCTATCCGGTGGAGAACCTGGGGGTGCTGGATTCGGTAATCTGGCACGAGATGTGGCGAAGCAGGGCTTAGGCCTTCGATATGCTACGAAGGACGTAGGCACCGCGGAAAAACAGTTAGGCCACTGCAGGAGTATTTGATAAATTTATCTGATATCAAAAAGCCATTTTGCTTCGTTCACAAGGACGTGTCATGACCAACGTCAACGTTTATCTGCGGGAAAACCTCGGCAGTATCTCCAGCAATATTTCCGTCGCTCCGCGTATCGATGAAAAGAAACTCAATAATGCGGTAGAGGCCTTCGCCTTTACCGGCAGCCCGTCCACGGTCGTGGCGCTATTCGACAACACCCTGTTCGGCAGCGGCAAGGACGGAATCCTGTTTACCGGGGAACAACTGATCTATCGCAGCGGGAGCTTTGCTGATCCGGTCAGCGTGCCCTTCGTCGATATTGCCGCAGTGGAGTATGTCGAGACGGTCAGCGGCGGTAAGGGTGACAAGGTGGAAGTGTCACTGCTTATCAGCCGCAAGGAGGACGCCGACCTGACCATCACCGGTCTGTCGAGCTGCAACTATCGCAAGCTGGCGCAGACGCTGAAAACCTGCCTGCAGGATTTCAGCGAGTTCAAGGAAGAGCGCCAGTTGGTCTCAATCGATGAGTTGGGCGAGCCGCTGAAGGTGGCGTATGTCCAGGCAGTCATCAATTCGGCCTTCGCCAATGACCAGGTCATTGATGACAAGGAGTTCGCCGAAGTCCTCCAGTTGATGACGCGTCTGGATCTGAGTCCGAGCGCCCGTTTTATCCTGCGTGCCTATATGACCTCGGCCAGCGCACAGATTTCCCTGGCGACGCTGCTCGAGCGCATCCACAGCAACAGCCCGGTGGGGCAGATCAGGGCGCTGCACGTGTCGCTGGTCAAGGATCTGATCAACCTTTACTACAGCACCGGTGGTCGTGATATTGCCCTGTTCGCCTTCCTGCAGAGCAACCGCGAGCTGTTGCAGGTCAGCGACGAGGAAATCGAGCTGGCGGTCATGGCCATCAAGAACGATTACGATATGCTCCGCGACGATCTCACCGATGACCAGATCGTCTCCGCCCTCAAGCTGCTTTCCGCCAAGGCCGCGGCGGTGGGAACGCCGCTGGCGGCGGTGTATTTGTCGGGCTCGGTGGTGGGCATGTCCGCGGCGGGCCTGACTTCCGGTCTGGCGAGCCTGGGCATGGGCGGCTTGCTGGGGATGTCGGGCATGATGACCGGTATTGGTGTGGCTGTATTGATCGGTGTAGGCACTTATGCCGGTGTGCGCAAGTTGACCGGTGCGGATGAGCTGAGCCGCTCCAAGCGTCGGGAGCTGATGCTCAATGAAGTGATCAAGCAGACGCAACTGACCATTTCCTTGGTGATGAAAGACATCAACTTCATCACCAAAAAACTCAACGAAGCCATCCAGGCTCAAGGCGCTCAGGACGTTAAGATCAAGCGGCTGATGGGATTGATGACGCGGATGACCAGCGCCGGCCAAGTGCTAACGGAAAGAACCAGCACGGCCCAGGCCAGCGCCACCAAACTGCGCTGCGCCCAGTTCCTCGATGAAGGCAAGCTGCGCACGCTGACCCGCGAACCGACCAAGACTGAGCTGTACAACTGGATTCTGGACTTCTATGAAGAGCGCTCGGTGGTGGTGTCTAGCGCGGACGCCGCAGAGGAGGTGAGCGTAGTAAAGCTGTGCATCAAGCGCGATCGCGACAGCAAGCAGTTAGAGAATCTGGCCCGAGCCTTCGAAGTCATTGGTTACTTCAATGTCGGTGATGTGATATTGGGCTCAGCCAGCGAGGTGGCCGGCAAGGCCCGGGAAAAACTTAGCAGCCTGTTCTCATGACACAGAAAAGCCATCTGCACGATCAGGCGCAAGCGCTGCTGATCCAGCAGCATCAGCTCGACCAGACTAATGTGCACCTGGATCGGATGTTAGGTGTCCTCGACAGCATGGACCAAAACCAACGCAGCAACGATGAACTGCTCGAGAGCCTCTTGGCCCAGGCGCAAAGTGTCGTGGATGCGCAGGATGTGGTGTACGTCGGAGAGCACGAGCGGGTGCTTTTCGAGCGCGAGGGGTTGGCGGCACCCACGGACTTCCAGACACCCCTGCAGCCCCTGAAACTGCTCGATATCGTCGAGATCGACGAGGATTCGGGCTGGTCCGATTGCCTGGCGCAACTCGACGGCTACGCCACCCGCCAGGGCCTGGAGCGCGCTGAAGACCCGTTCCGCGGCCTGATGACCGACAGCCAGCGCATTACCCTGGAAAAGCGCATCCAAGCCGACTTCACCCTTAAGGCGGCAGCCTGCGACCAGTACGACTACATGATCGCAGGCACCTGCGGGCTGATCGGCGGGCTGGTCGATGTGTTCTTCGTCGGAGTTCCGGGCACGGGCGCGTTGGGCAACTGGGCGGACGAGCAGACGGATGATGTAGTCAAGGGCTTCGCCAGGCTGAACGGCTGGAAAGGCGGGAGGGACGACTCAAACAAGATTGCCGGCGCCATCGGCTTTCTCGAGGGAAAATTTAAAATCAATTACGATCATGCCACCAGCCACGTCACTGGCGATGCGGTGCAGAACATGTCGATGAAGAACCATCATGTGAAAAGCCTGGGCCACTCGCCCGACTTACTCGGGCTGTTCTTCTCCATCCTCGATCAGTTCAGCAACACCGCGCACTTTGTCGACAAGGGTAAGCTGATCAGCGTCAACACCAAGACCTTCGAATTGAGCGGCGGCAACCTGGCGGCCAAAGTGTTCGCCGGGTTCATGAACTGGCTGGGGCACCTGTTTTCCGATATGGCGGGTTCTTCCGGCGGTCGCGGCAAAGTGAATGCCAGGCGGGGCTCGGGTATCCCGATCCCGTTTTATTCGCTATTGCAGTTCATCAACGTCGGTTCGTTCGGACAGCACAAGCAGACCTTTTCGACCTTGGCCGTGAAAGTATTTGAGGCGGGCTACGACATGCGCCACGGCATTGCCATGGCGATTCCGGTGCTGATCACCGAACTGCTTACCCGCACCATGTGGGTGATCAAGCAGCGCTTCTATCACCAGCGACAATGGCGCGATTGCGCTCCAACACCTGGCAATCCCGAGCTGCGCAGGATGCTGGTGGTTGGTCATGGCACCTTGTGCATGGTCGACGTGACCGACGCAGCCTTGCGTTCGGGGGGCAATCTCGTTGCCTTCATGGCCCGCAGTAACCTGATCGCCTGGGTCCGTCTGGGCACACTGGCGATCAAGGATCTCAAGGCGTGCTATGCGGCAGGCGCTTTGGATGTGGAGGTTGTCGATGCCTATCTGGAGGAGGAGTACGCACGTTTGCTTACCGCGTGAGCGGGTATAAGTGAGAGCTGGTTGGGCGGATTTACAACCTCAAAGCTGAAGCCGCTTGCCTTGAATAGATGGGTGTGGTGTTAGCCTACTGAGCTCACGCCAAGATACTCGCGCTCAGTCACTTAAGCACACTCGGGCACTATAAGGAATGTCTGCTCTGGGTCCAGGCTCTGTGAAAACACGCTCTCAGTGTTGATGCATGCTTTCTTACACGAAGTCTACAGACAAAATCGGCTGCTCAGCAGACCTGCAATTTGCGTAGGAACGCGAGTTTCCGAGTGACTCCGTCAGCCATACCGGTCGAGCACTTTTTTACACAACCTCGGTCAACTGCAGTCCTTTGTGACGGGCAGCCTTGGCAACATCCTGTCCTAGAACTAGCCTAACTGGTCGTTCAACGCGCACGTAATACCGGCTAACTAGGGTGTTAGGCATCTCAAGGATATTTTTGTGAGTCTGGAACATATTTTTAAAACGCGAATCAAGCGTGCTGCCAATGTGCTTGCGGCCCCGCAGGCCGGACCGAGGTTCATCAGGTTCACGTCGTCAGATCTTTCCAGTACGGCCGCATTAAATTGCCTTCATACTCGGTTCCCAGTAGAGAAAACTGCGACGCATTATCTCTATCAAGTTACCTTAGAAGGTAAGAATTCTCAGCTCATTACAAGAGCGCGGAGTGCTTTTAGGCGCGTTCGCTCGACCAAGTCGTGGAACATGAGTCGTGACAACTCTGCACATCCGAGCTCAAGGTCAATTTACGTTGGCACCTCGAAGAATATGTACAACAGATTCCGAAGTCACCTAGGAACGGGTACGTCCACGGCTACGTGGGGGCTCTATTTGTCTGCTTGGGCGGCCCCACTCGGTGCGGAATTTCTGGTCGAATACTACGAGTTCAAAGACTCAATCGACGAGGATATCGAGCTTATCGAGGGTGTGCTTTGGGACTCCCTCCTGCCCCTTTTTGGAAAAAAGGGTGGAAAATGAATTTCAGCCTAACTTGCCGTCAGACAAGGCTAGAGTCAGCCAAAGCAGTCAGTAGCTAACATCTACGCCACAACCGCCAGCGGGGAGGGGGCGACACTATTATATAGGGCGACGACCCGAGTAAGTGGGACGCCATGATGATCATCTCCCGCGCCTCAGACGCCTCAAGTCCTACATGATGATGGGTTTGGGGGGGCCTTGTATCTTCCGATTGCGCCAGACATCAGGTCCGTCAGCGCCTGCTTTTCTCCAGCTTCGGCCATTTTTGTCCGTCAAAGGCCCGCACGGCGAGATTGTTGAAGGAATTCATCGCCGAGGCTTGCAGCTAGACGGATTGATACTTCAAGCACTTTGAGCGCGTCAAATCTGAAGAGACTGAGTGCGCTGGACTGTAGTGATATGTCGTCCGGGATTCTACGAGCTGCTATCCACGGCTTCAGCGAAACGCCTTACGCATAGTGCTTTCGCCCCAGTCTGTAAGGCTTATGCATTGGGTGTCAGGACTAGGATGATGACGACTGAAGCCATTGCAATTAAGCCAGGACCACGCTTCCGAATACGCCAGCGCTGCGTTCCTCGCCCCTATAAGCCGGGTAACCGAGAAGGACGGTTCTGCTTCCTTTCTCAAAAGGCAGCTTAGGCTCGAAGGCAGCTATATGACGAGTCATAAGCGTTGTTGAGGTTTTTAATAGTTTCTGGCCGGTCGCAGGCAAGCCTATGCAGACCTTGCGACAACCCCAATATTGTGTTGATATCAAAAGGCCTTCTCATGCAATCTGTTAGAGGTATACGCTGAGAAAATACAAACTTTGTAATGATTGGGCGCGAAACATTTTTGCATAACCAAAATGGTTGCCCTTGGGTGCGTATAAAATAATCCCTAGTACCTTAACCTGCTCGGAATGGAATCATGGCAAAACGGGATCCCAAAAAGAATAAGTCAAAACCTGTCAATCAAGCGAAAGCCTAGCCCTTGCTTGATATGGCCGGCATTTTCACCCAACACATATAACGCGCCGCGGACATTTTCGCCGACTTCATCTGACCCCTGTTTCTCGGCGTGGATAGCCAATTCCATCAGCGCGGCCTCTAGGGCCAATTGATTTTCATACATCCTTGCCAGCAGGTCTGATAGTGAGTATTCCATCGCCATTTCGTTTGAATTCCTGTCGAGAAAATTCAAGCATAGCAGTGGCACCGATTAGAATCGGTCACGTCATGTATCCAGCTCAATGAGAACAGTGATGAGTACCGAACTTACCGAAGAAGAGATACGTCGAGCATTGTTTGGCGACGTCGAGCCGCCTGCGCCAAGCGCCATTGCGCATCAGCAAAATGTCGCCCCGGATGATGTACCGGCGGTGCCTGTTACGCGCGCAAAGAAGAAGGCCTCAATCTCAAAAGGTTTTACGCCGAGGCTGAAGGTCACGCTGCGTGTGGGGAACGATTTTGAAGGTCAAATGCACGAGCTGGTGCATGAGGCCGACACGTTGAGCTCTTTGCTCGCAGAGCAAGAGGCAACCAAGGCGGCGAGGGAAAAATTCAGGTACGTGGAGGTGGTATCGGTCAAGTCGATGTAATTGCGTATCGCCGTATCGTTAAAAACCGGCCCGGTGTGATCGAGGCGGATTTTATGTTCCAGGGTTGCGATTGTTACCTCATGCGGCTGGAGAAAGGAGATCACGCTGACGCGCTTTAAGATTGTGGCCGCTCCAGCGTCTTAGCGCTGACAGGATGACCGATCTCAAGCGAATGGTGAGCCACCGCCATTGCAGCGGCGGCCGTCTCTTTTTTTGATCGGTCGCATCCTGCTTGAAGCGCGTCGGGTGAAGGCACAAGGCGAGCGGCTGCTAGCGGGCGGCCAGGCGATGAACCGTGGTGCTGCGCCAACATTCGACACACACTCAAACTCAAACCGACCCGCGCGCAGTGCGCGCGTCGGTATGTGTACCCAGCAACTAAGTTGGCTGGGTAGCTTCGTTTGCCCCAGCGTGCATATCCTCCGGTGTTTCTTCGTCATCAACGGTCGATGATTTAAGTAGAGTTGTGGCTCGACTTTCGAGCAGTGCACCGGCTTGAAAGTAGCCCATGACCGTACTCACGCTGCGGTGCTCGGTCATCGCCATGACTTCACCCAGTGGCACCCCCTGACGGCCGGCCTCGGTCACGAACCCTGAGCGCAAACTGTGCGCCGCCCAGTCGCCGTCCAAGCCCGCGAGTTTTGCACGACGCTGAACGATGCGCGCCACCTGGTCAGCTGATAAGCCTGCCGTGCCCACGTTGTCGCCCTTATACAGGCGCCGAAACAGCGGTCCCGACGCTGCAGGCGCAGCCTTTAGCCATTCGGTCAGCGCTTGAGCGGCCGGGCCGCGCAACGGTTTTTCACGACGAGTGCCGCCGGTGTCGGTCTTGGTGGTGCCTAAGGCATACAGCCAGGTGTCAGCATCCAGGCGACGCACATCGCCGATCTGCAAACCCACCACCTCGGAACGCCGTCGGCCACCCCCACTCCAGGCTAGTAGGAGCAGGGCGCGGTCACGCTTCCCGCGCACGCCATCGGTACAGGTGGCCAGCAGTGCCTGCAGCGGCTCAAGCACGATCGCGGTTTTCTTGCGCACGGTCACACCCTGGCGCGACTGGGCCTTGCGTGCGTCGCGCAGCAGGGTTTTCAGGGCTGGTGCTTCGGTGGGGCTGTCCCAGCCCTGCAAACGGTGCCATTTGCCGAGCACCGAGAGGCGATGACTGACGGTGTTATAGGCCAGCGTCCCCAATCCGCCCTTGACCCGTGCGGCCACCAAGGCGGCATCGACTGCCGGCGGTAGCAGGTGCGCCCACGTGCCGTCGCCCAGCGGTCGGGCCAGGTGATCCAGGACGAATTGTACCGCCATCGTTGCTGGCAGAGGGGCGTCGCCCAGCGTCTGGCCATAGCGCAGTTGCAGCCAGGCGGACCAATAGGCGAGGGCGCTGCGATAGCTGCGCACGGTGTTGGCTGCCGTGCCGGCGGCGATAAACGCCGCGGCCGCTTGCTGCGCGTTCGTGGCCAGTAAATGCGGATCCAGCAGGGTTTCGTCGACTAGGGTTAACTGATCTGTAATATTTAATACGTTCAACGTATGATAATTCCATTATTCAGAAAATAACGTCGGATAACATTCAATTATCAGACCTAATATACGCCGAGGTGAACCATGGCAGTAGGGGTGCCGGAAAACGACGTTTTTGCCGCCGCGGACGCAGTGTTGGCCCGTGGTGAGCGGCCGACGGTCGAGCGTGTACGCCTGGAGCTGGGTCGAGGTAGCCCGGCGCGAGTCGGCGGGCTACTGGATATTTGGTGGGCGCGTTTGGCCGAACGCCTGAATGGCGAAACGCGACTGCCGACATTACCCGGTGAAGTGTCACAAGCCTTTGTCGCGGTGTGGCAGCAGGCGATTCACCTGGCGCAGGGTGTGGCTGAGCAGGCGTTGTCCGAACAACGCCAGGTGCTGATCGTAGAACGCGAGCGTGTCGCCGAGATCGAGGATCAGGCACGTCAGGATGCGGCGCAGCTTCGCCAAAAGATGATC
>NZ_JBOICG010000271.1:0-1739 GCF_050739995.1 Pseudomonas sp.
CATTTGATTTGCTCATCGTCAACAAAGCCCTGGCGTTGCCTTGCGGCGTTGACCTGCACGCATTCTGTCGAGCGCGACCGCATATTCGTCATGTGCTGTTTTACGAAAGCCCAGACGTCTCGCTTGAATTCGCACTGGCCGCTGCGACGCCACCTGCTCGTGTGTCAATCGCCAACCCGCCAGACGCCCGTTCGCTGGGTGCCCTGATGAACATGATTGATCCCCCCTCTCAGTGGGCCAGCCTGAAGTCACTGCCATGGCTGAGCGCTTCGGGCCAAGCGTCACCCATCTAGGAGAGATACCCAATGAGCCGTCAGTAAGACGCGGCGCATTGCCAGTGGGCAATGCGCTTGTGGATGCCTATTGCCTCGCGCCTTTGAGCGACGAGGGCTTCGAGCATGACTGTGTTTAGACCGTTTGGAGAATGTAATGAATAGAACCGTTATCTGGTCCGCTCTGCTTACCGCGACGTTGTTCGTCAGCGCCTGTGCCAGCACCCCACCACCGGATGAGCAGGTTTCCCTGGCAAGAAATGCCCTGAGTCGAGCGGTATCGGCGGGTGCGACTGAGTACGCCCCGCTGCAAATGAAGACGGCCCAGGACAAGACAGTTCTGATGGAGCGCGCACTCGGCGAGAAAAACTTTGCACAGGCCAAAGGCCTTGCTGAGCAGATCGAAGTCGATTCGGCATTGGCTGAGCGCATGGCACGCACCGCGAAGTCGCAAAAAGAGTTGCAAGCGGCCCAGCACGGTATTCAGGTCCTCAAGCAAGAAATGCTGCGGGCCCCCGATGCGGCTGTGAAGCCCGTCTCGACACTGTCCAACTGAGGAGTTTGCCATGCGTTTTTCTTTGTTGTTTCCGAGCGTTTGCGCCGTTGCGTTGGTGTTGACGGGGTGTGCTGCCACACCCGAAAACCCACAATTGATTGAGGCGCGCACGCTGTTTTCTGCGCTTCAGAGCAAACCTGAGTCGAGTACGCTCGCCGCACTGGATACCCAGGACGCCTTTAAGGCGTTGGGTAAGGCAGACCTGCTGTCCATACAGAACCGCCGCGACCCGCAAATCGATCAGTACGCGTACATCGCCAAGCAAAAAATCGCCCTGGCTGAACAGACGATTCTAGGGCGTAAGGCCGAAGCCGGCCTGAGCACCATCGACGTGCAGCGCACTCAGGTACAGCTGGATGTGCGAACCCAGCAGCTCAAAGCCCTGCAGTCGATGAAAGCCCAGCAGACTCCCCGTGGCGAGGTGATCACCTTCGGTGATGTGTTGTTCGATACCGGTAAGGCCAGCCTCAAACCGGGCAACCAACGCAATGTCCAGCAACTGGCCGACTTTTTGATCAACAACCCCGAACGCAAGGTGCGTATTGAAGGGTTCACCGACAGCGTCGGCTCTGATGCCTTCAACCAGCGTCTGTCCGAACGCCGCGCGCAAAGCGTTGCTTTTGCGCTGGAGCGCTTGGGCGTCGACATGAGCCGCATGATGACCCAGGGCTACGGTAAGGAATACCCAGTGGCCGACGATACGAGCGCGCAATCGCGCCAGTTGAATCGTCGTGTCGAGGTGATCATTTCCAACGGTGCCGAGGCGGTTGAAGGCCGCGGATAACGTTGTCAGGCACCGTTTGGCTCACTAAAGAGCTGCTGCCTTTCCTATAAGACGCAAGAGATAAAAACAAAATGAAAATGCTGAAAGCTGTTCCTGTGTTGCTGCTTGCAACTTCTGCCATCCATAC
>NZ_JBOICG010000272.1:0-13897 GCF_050739995.1 Pseudomonas sp.
CCTCTCCCTGAACTGAACCCGCAGAGTAACCGCCCATCGACCGCGCAACCACCCATTGCGTTTATATCGAGCGAAGATTAATCTCGCACAAACACGCAAAATAGCGCACAAACATGCACAACACTCATCAAACCATTGACCTGCCTTCCTTGCGCAAACAGAAGATCCTGTTGCTGCTTGAGCGCGACGGCAAAGTCACCGCCTCGGAATTGGTGGAGCATTTCGCCGTCTCCCAGGACACCATCCGCCGTGACCTTGGCGAACTGGCCGCCGCTGGCTTATTGCAGCGTGTGCACGGCGGCGCCCTGCCTCGGCCCAAGGACACCGGCAAGGATGTATTCACCCGTGTCGGCGAGACCAACGAGACCAAGCGTCACCTCGCGCAACTGGCAGCAGACCGCGTAGAAGACGGCCAGATCGTGCTATTCGATTCCGGCTCCACCACCCTGCAAATCGCCCAATCGTTGCCGCGCTCGATTCGCCTGACCGTCGTCACGCCATCCCCACTGATTGCCATCGCCCTGGCCGACCACCCCCATGTCAAAGTGATCCTCGCTGGCGGCCCGCTCAACCCCGCCACCCTCTCCACCGGCGGCCACGATGCGGTGCGCCTGATCCAGAGCATCAAGGCCGACCTGCTGTTCACCGGCGTGTGCGCCCTGCACCCGCAAGTGGGCATCACCTCGCTGCACTTCGAAGAAGTGGTGGTCAAGCAAGCCTTGCTCGACAGCGCCTCCCATGTGGTGGCCGTGGCCATGGCGGACAAGCTCGGCGCGGTAGAACCCTTTGTGGTCGCGCCGTGCAACCGCATTCACACGCTGATTACCGAGTGGCATATGCCGAGTGTGGAGGCGTATGAACAGCTGGGGTTGGAAGTGTTGCAGGTTGAAATCTGAATGAAGACAGGCGCCCGTAGGCGCCTTCATTGAAACTGCGCGGTTACAGCAGCGGGATGCTGTAGCTGACAATCAGACGGGTCTCATCCTTGTCCGAGGTGTCATTACCCCTGAGCACCGCGCTGCGCCACGTCAGACCGAGGCCCTTGAAGGTGCCCGTGGGGATCACGTAGTCAATGCGCAAGTCACGCTCCCACTCGCTGTTATCGCGGCCTGCGGTGCGAATGTTGCTACCGCGGATGTAGGTCACGCTGGACTTCAAGCCAGGCACGCCGAGGCCGGAAAAATCATAGGCATAGCTACCCACGGTGGCCTGCTCGCCGGCATTGATGAACTTCAGCGACTGGGAATTGGTGATCAGGTAGACGGAGCGGCCCTGCCCCTGGTTGACATGGGGGAAGTCGCTGTCACCGGAGGTCTTCTGATAACCCAGGCTCAGGGAGTGGCCTTGCAGTGCGTAGGTGAACAACGCGCTCCACAAACGGTTGTCGACCTTGCCGGCGTTGACGCCGGGCCCGTAGTAACCCGAGCTGACATAGCCGTCCGCACGCCCCGCCGCACTGGAATTCTTGCCATCGGACGTGCTGTAGAAATAGCGCAGGTCGGTCTTGAATTGCCCCACCGGCAGCTGCCAGTTATGCACCAGGCCAAGGAAATGCTGCTGGTAGAAGTTCTCGAGACTGCCGTAGTAATACTGCACTTGCAGTTGTTTACTGACGGCGTAATCGACACCCGCGTAGTAGAACTGGTTGCTGAACTTGCCCTTGTTCGGATCGTTGGCGCCGGCAATGGACATGCCCTGGCCGTTGCTGGAATTGCGGTCCAGCACCTGTTCGAGTTTACCGGCGACCAGGTTGAAATCCTTCAGGTCCTTGGAGTCCACCTGATAACCACGAAAGGTCTGGGGCAACAGGCGGCCATCCTCGGTCATCAGCACAGGAATCCTGGGCATCAAGGTACCGGCCTTCAGTTGAGTCTGGGCGATCCGCATTTTGCCGGTAACACCCGTCTTGCTGAAGTCATGGGCGGCCTTGCCATCAGACAATGGGAAAACGCTGCCAGGGGTGTTGTCTTCACCGGCCTTGCCTGCGCGGCCCGAGGCGTCCAGGCGCAAGCCATACATTTCTTGCAAATCCAGCCCCAGGCCAACCGTCCCTTCGGTGAAGCCGGACTGATAGTTGAACATGAACGCCTGGCCCCACTCCTTGTCCGAAGCGGCCCTGGTGTTACGGGTGTCCTGGTTGTAGTAGAAATTGCGCAGGTCGAGGGTGGCTTTGCTGTCGTCGATAAAACCCGACGCAGCCGCCTGCTGCACAGCGCCCAGGGAAACAGCGAGCGCCAGGCAAGTCTTGTGATTCATGAAGGCTCCGAGAAGTGATTGAGGCGATCCCGTCTGCGCCCCGGCCTGTTCTTGTTGCAGGCCATTGGCGTGTCGCATTTGACGGGACCGCGCACGGTATAGACTCAGCCGCCTCGGAAATAGCCGGTAAAACCACGATTCACTTTTACAGCCTGCGTAACAATCCGTCGTTCCTCAAGGCACCGGCAACCAGCCGCTGAATTCACCCCGGGCGTTCAGCGCGCTCCAGGCAAAGTCCCATGGAGAGGCCGGCAAGACCTGCTGTTCTGCGTCGGAGATCGCAGCGCCCTTCCAATCGAACACTGTCGTCCCTTGCCAGACCAGGGCGATCCCCCGGGCCTGACTGTCGTCGGCAATGATCCAACACGCCGCCGCTGCCGCCATGAATGCTTCGATAGGTTCATCATCGATCTGCGTGCAATACACAGAGCCCAGCAGCCAGCGGCACACATTCAGGTGATAGGTCCAATCCAACGGCGGCTGCTTGCGATACGCCCAGGTCATGAAGTTGCGGAACAGGTTCAAGCCCTCGGGAGGGTCAAGCTTGAGCAGCGCCGGGCAGATATCAAACAAGGTGTGCCAGTGCGGTAGCAGGCGTGCATCCAGGTGCACGAAGCAGCGGGAGTTGCTTGGGTATTCCGGCAACGCCGGCTCCGTACGCAGGCGACGGGACGCCTTGCTGACCAGGCGGCTGGCGCCTGCAGGCAATAGGTGGTTCATCAGATGCACTCACAGTCGTGACGATAGAACGCCTCCTGATCACAGGAAGCCCAAGGCACACGTCAGACGGCGGGAGAAGCGCGGGGGTTGGCCGAGGGCCAGGAATAACGCGGCGGCGCTTTGTTGCGCCGCTCATGGGCCGGGCGTGGGGTTTGCTGAAGGCTCAGCAGCCACGCGAGGCCGATCAGGAACACGATGGCCACGGTGACCGCGTTGCACACCGGGCAAGCAAAGTAGTTCGAGATGTTACTGGATGACGGGTTGCCCAACCCTTTGTCGGAAAGTGGCGCCTGGCTACCGTCCACCGAACAGAACGCACCGCCGATGCCATTGAGTTGCTGGCCCAACATTTGCCCGTGGCCCAAACCGCACACGAACACGTTCATCAGCACGCAGAAGTACAGGGTCCAGGCGATCAGCGAACGGTCGGGGTGGCTCAATTTCATGGCGGCGACTCTACCACCGAAGCCGCAAAACGGTGAAGCGCGGCGCGCCCCTGTGGCAGAACGTCGCAGATTACGTGGGCTGGCCAGGGTTGGTAGACTTGCCACCCTCCTCGTTTCTACGTTTCAAAGCCTTTTCAAAGCCTGATGGGTAGATCCAGAGCAATGCAGGCGTTTCACAGGATGCACAGTTGATGAGTACGTTATTCACCCGCCGCAAAGTGCTGACCGGCATGGGCCTTTTGGGCCTGGGCAGCCTGCTGGGCGGCTGTGACTACAGCCCCAAGCTGAACTTCAAGTACGGCAAGGACCTCAGTGACAAGATCATGGGCCGCACCTTCAAGCTCAAGAACACCGCCGGCGAAACCGTCACCCTGAGCTCGTTCCGTGGCCTGATGCCGGTGGTGTTCTTCGGTTTCACCCAGTGCCCGGCCGTGTGCCCCACCACCCTGGCCCGCGCCGCCCAGGCCAAGAAACTGATGGGCCGCGACGGCGAGATCATGCAGGTAGTGTTCATCACCCTCGACCCCGAGCGCGACACACCGGAACTGCTCGACCGCTACGTCAAGGCCTTCGACCCCAGCTTCGAAGCGCTGTACGGCACCCCGGAAGAAATCGCCGTGGCCGCCAAGGAATTCGGGATTTTCTATGAAAAGATCCCCGCCGGTGACACCTACACCCTGTCCCACACATCCACCAGTTTCGTGTTCGACACCCGCGGCAACCTGCGCCTGGGCTTGTCGGCATCCCTTACTGCCAAAGAGTGCGCAGAAGACCTGCTCACCGTCATGGAGGTCTGCTAATGACTGCCGTTCAACACCTCAAACGCATCACCTTCGGCCTGACCCTGCTGGGCCTTGCCGCCCACGCCAGCGCCCAGGTGCAAGTGACCGACGCCTGGGTCCGCGCCACAGTGCCGGGCCAACCGTCCAGCGGCGCGTTCATGACGGTCACCGCCGACAGCGACAGCAAGCTGCTCAGCGTGGCGTCGCCAGTCGCCAAGGACGTACAGATCCATGAGATGAGCATGAAAGACGACGTGATGCGCATGGGCCCGGTGGATTCGGTTGCCCTGCCTGCCGGCAAAGCCGTCAAGCTCGACCCGGACGGCTACCACGTGATGCTGATGGGCCTCACCGGCCAGATCAAGGAAGGCGACCAGGTGCCGCTGACCTTGACCGTGCAAGATGCCAAAGGCGAGAAACAGTCCATCGAAGTAAAAGCCCCGGCCCGTGCCCTCAATGGCATGGACCACAGCAAAATGCACTGATCGGACTGGCTGTAGTGAGCGGGCTTGCCCCGCGCTGGGCTGCGTAGCGGCCCCAAACCCAAACACCTCGGTCTCACTGACACACCACAGCGTCCTTGTTGGGGCGGCTTCGCCACCCAGCGCGGGGCAAGCCCGCTCACTACAATGTTCAGTCGACGATAAACAGCTTCGCACCCAGCGCCGTCGAGGAGCGATGCCCCTCCATGTCATTGCCCACCTGATAACTCATCCCGGCCGTCAGAATGAACTGGCGGCCGTCCTCCAGCTCCGTGTGCAGCTCGCCTTCCAGGCACAACAGCACATGCCCTCTCCAGCACCAGTGATCCGCCAGATAGCCCGGCGTGTACTCCACCATCCGCACACGTGTGGTGCCGAACTGGCAGGTGCGCCATAAGGCGTTGCCGGTGATGCCCGGATGGACGACAGGCTCAAGGCTGGCCCAATCCGTGGTGCCAAACGGGACAGCGGTAAGATCCATGGGAAACTCGGCCGTAGGTTAACGTGGCGTGAAAGTACCGGGCGAATGCCGTGGGCGATAGATACAGATGCGACGGGTTTGTGGGATACAGGCGCCCTCGCTTGTTATGCTGACGCTCTGCTCCCATGGACCTGCGCTGATGCCAATCGACCCTGCCTTTGTCCTCCATGAAACCGAACACTGGGTGCTGAACCATCACATGGCCTCGGCCTTGCCGGGCTATGTGATGCTGGGTGCCAAGGCACCGATTCATTCCCTCGCCGACATGCCAGACGCGGCATTGGCGCAGTTGGGTGGATTGCTCGCCAGAACCCAGCGCGTGATGGAGGTAGAGCTCCAACCGAAATGGCTGTACATCAGCCGTTATGGGCACATGCCTGGGTTCCCACTGCACTTTCACTTCATCCCCGTATACGACTGGGTAGAGAACGCGTTCTGGCGGGACGAGCGTTATCGACTGCTGCAACGCTTTGCTACGTCGGACCAGGAGCAGGCTTTGACAGATGGTGCTGAGCTGACGCTATTCGTGTGGCGCGAATTTGGGGAGAGCCCTACGCCACCGCGAGTTCAGGGTGAGTCGGTTGAGCACGTGATCAAACGGCTGCGCACCGCTTTCAGTACCGGATGAAGCCCCCCGCGAGTTCAGGGTGACCCGAATCAAGTGTGGGAGCTGTCGAGCTTTAGCGAGGCTGCGAAAGCGGTGGATCAGCCAATCATTGTTCCGACAGTGCCGCCGCCTTCGCAGCCTCGCTGGGGCTCGACAGCTCCCACAGGGGATCTTCTGGGCAATTCAGATCGCGGCCAGTCGCTTCACCATTGGCCCACACGCCAATGCCAACCCCGACGGTGAGTGATACATCGCCTGCGCCTCTCCCACATACCCGCACGCTCTGTAGAAGCTTGCCGCGTTCAACGTTGCGTCCAGCACCACTTCTTCAATCGCCAGCTCCCGCGCCATTCTTTCCAGATGATCAAGCATTGCCTTGCCGTACCCGCGTCCGGTGAACGCTGGCAGCACGAACAGTGCGCCGACTTCGTTGTTAGCAAGATCGAGCATGCCGGTGACGACCGGCCTGCCCTTTACCCAGCCCAGGTAAAACGGCTTTTCCATCAGCGCGCTGTAGCCGTCTTCGGCAGTACCGCGTGTCCATAAGGCCATTTGTTCGGCGGTGTAGGCGCCGATGCATTGGCCGCGGATGGCCAATCGACGGATGTCAAACGCCACCTGGGCATCCTTTTGAGTCGCACGTTTTATCTCCAGCATTTCACACTCTCTCCATGACATCACCGTGCCATTAGCCCACTTGTGCTAATCGACCCCTCCCCCCTGCGGCGCTATATTCCTCGGCACTTCCAACGCTCCCCATGACACCGCGCATACGCTACGCGAGGGATGGTTGTGCGCTGGAAAAACCATAAAAACCCAAGGAAGACGCACCATGAATCTGTACTCCCCCCTGACCCGCCTCACCCTGCTGGGTGCCTTGATCGTCGGCATTGCCGGCTGCAGCAACATCAAGCCCTCCGAAGACCACCTCAAGACGCTGTCTGAAACCAATCTGGGTGAACCGGTCAAGCGCATCTCCAACGTGCGCAATGACTCCATGACGACCTACTACATCGCCAGCACCGCTAGCGGTGATTACAACTGCTCCGTGCCCAGCGGGGCCAGCGGCGGCATGTTCGCCGTGGCAAGCTTTGGCATGATGAAGCCGGCCGCTTACTGCCAACCCAAAGGCGCTCGCGGCAATGGCTTGACGCCGTTCAACCAGTAACAGTCTGTTGGCCGAGGTCGCGCAGGGTGCTGCGTAGCTCTGCCGGGCGCACCGGCTTGGACAGAATGGCGATCTGACGGTCGTGCAAGGCGGCCTGGATCTTCTCCACATCGTGCCCGGTGAGGATAAGCGCCGGGACCGCCCAGCCGCGTTGCGCCCGCAGGGCGTCGATGCACTCGATACCGGTGGCATGGTTACCCAGGTCGTAGTCGGCAACGATGATGTCGCAATCGCTGATCAAGTCACGCCCTGACAATTCGCCCTGTACCTCGCACCCCCAGCGCTCCAGCAGCGCCTGGGTAGCGAGCAGCACGTTCTGGTCATCTTCCACCAGGCACACTTTCAAACCGGTCAGCAAACCAACCTGTCGCGCCTCGTCACGCGGTGCCGTCGCGTGCGGTGCGGTCGCCAGGGCCAGCCCGTACAAGCTCACGGACGTGCCGTGGCCAACCCGGGAACGCAGGTTCACTTGCACCCCCATCAGTTGCCCCAGGCGCTTGACGATGGACAGCCCCAAGCCCACCCCTTCGACGTCTTTGTCACGCAGGTGGCGCACGCGGTAAAACTCTTCGAAGACCTTGGAAAGATGCTCCTCGGCAATCCCCCGACCCCGATCATGAATTTCCACCGCCAAGCCACCGTCACGAATGCGCACGCCGATCAGTACTGGTCGATGCGCGCCGTATTTGAAGCAGTTGGACAGAACGTTCTGCACCATCGTTGCCAACAGCGCCGGGTCGACCTGCACCCAGTGAGCGCAAGGCCGCAATCGCAGTTCCACACCGGCCCAACGCGCAGCCTCGGCATTCTGTCGCACCAGGTCGGCCAGGAACTCGCCCAGGTTCACCCTCTGGTACTTGGGCAACAGGCGACCGTTGTCGAGGGTGTAGAGGTCGAGAATCGAACGGAATAATTGCGAGACGTTGAGCAGCGAGCGATCGATGTTGTCCACCAGCCGCCGTTCTTCATCTCCCAGGTGGGCTTCGCGCAGGCAAGCGGTAAACAGGCCGATAGAATGGATGGGCTGGCGCAGGTCATGGCTGGCCTGGGCGAGGAAACGGGATTTTTCCAGGTTGGCGGCGATGGCTTGCTCAGACGCCTTGCGCGTGCGCTCCAGCAGGATATGTGCGTACACCGGGATCACTGTGCTGGTGATCATCAGCATCAACACCATGAAGGGTTGTGCTTGCCACACCGGCGTGAGCCGATACACGATCAGCAACGCCAACAACGCCAATGCCGTGGCAATCGCCAGGTAGCGCGAGCCATAGCGCATGCCATTACCCAGGTTGACCCACACCATTACCGCATACAGCGGCAATGCCGCCTCGCCCCCCACCACCATGCCGAACGAGGTGCCGGTGTAGTCGTGAATCATGCCGAAAATCCGCCGGGCCGGGTAATGCCCGGGCCAGCGTGCGATCACTTGGCGCAAGGCAATGGACGCCAGCAGAAACACAAGGATGTAGAGAATGACCGGCAGGTAGGTGTCCACCGACTGCCCGGGCAGGAAGCCCAGCGCGCCGATGTACACGATAGCAATGCTGGCAACCACGATCCGTAGGTTGGCCTGGTCGAGTTCGGAGTTGGTCTCGGCACCCATGATTTACGTCCTTGTGCGGCAGTCATCAAATCCAGCGGGCACCCCAGGCAAGCCTCGGGCACGGTGGTAAGGTAGCATGCAACCGCACACCCTTGCCCCAGGAAGGAGCCCCTCATGACCGGTCGCATCATCATCGCCGACGACCACCCGATGTTTCGCGAAGGCATGCTGCGCACCGTACAGCGCCTGCTGCCCGAGGCCCTTGTGCAGGAAGCTGGCGACATGGACGCCGTGCACAGGTTGGCCCGCGAAGGCGGCGAAATCGATACCCTGATCCTCGACCTGCGCTTCCCCGGCCTGACCTGCCTGAGCCAGTTGGCCGACCTGCGCCAACAGTTGCGCCGCACCACGTTGATCGTGGTGTCGATGGTGGACGACCCGGCGCTGATCGATCAGGTCATGGCCCTGGGCGCGGACGGTTTTATCGGCAAGAACATCGCCCCCGACGAGATCGGCCAGGCGTTGCTGGCGATCCGCGAAGGCGAGGTGCTGGTCAAGTTTGCCCCTTCGGGGCTGTTGCCTCTCGACACCCATACCCTCACCGCCCGCCAGCAGGACGTGCTACGCCTGATCGCCCAGGGCAAGACCAACAAGGAAATCGCCAAAGCCCTGGATATCTCGCCGTTTACCGTGCGCATCCATGTGTCGTCGCTGCTGCGCGCACTGGATGTGCCCTCGCGTGCGGCTGCAGCGGTGAAGTACTCCGGCGAGTTCTAGGGCCGCTTGAACTACCGCAGCTGGAACCAGGTGGTTTTCAACTGCATGTACTTGTCAAAGGCATGCAGGGACAGATCACGCCCAAACCCGGACTGCTTGCCCCCACCGAACGGCACCGTGACATCCAGGGCGTCGACCGTGTTGACCGACACCGTGCCGGCGTTCAGGGCACGAGCCACACGGTGCGCACGGTTGAGGTTGTCACTCCATACCGAGGCGGCCAAGCCATAGAGGCTGTCATTGGCTTGCTGTACCGCCTCCTCTTCAGTATCGAAAGCACTGATGGCCAGCACCGGGCCGAACACCTCGTCACGGGAGAGCGCCATGTGTCGGGTCACATCGGCAAAAATGGTCGGCTGGATAAAGTTGGAGGCCCCGTTGATGATCATCTGCTCGCCACCGCACAGCAACCTGGCGCCCTCGCCGTGGGCCTGGCCGATGGCTTTCATGATGCGCGCGGTCTGCTCACTGTCAACGATGGCGCCGGCGGCACTGCTGGGGTCCAGCGGATCACCCGGCATCCAGGCGCGCGATTTGGCCATCACCCGTTCGACGAACTCGTCATGGATGGAGCGTTGTACGAACAACCGGGAGTTGGCCGAACACACCTCCCCCTGATTGAAGAAAATGCCAAAGGCTGCCTTCTCCGCCGCCAAGTCCAGATCCTGGCAGTCGTCGAACACCAGGTTCGGACTCTTGCCACCGCACTCCAGCCACACCTGCTTGAGGTTGGACTGAGCGGAATATTGCATGAAGTATTTGCCGACTTGCGTCGAGCCGGTGAACACCAGGCCATCCACGTCCGGGTGCAGCCCCAAAGCCTTGCCGGCACTGTCGCCGAGGCCCGGCACCACGTTCAATACCCCTTCGGGGATACCCGCCTCCAGCGCCAGTTGGGCCAGGCGCAACGCGGAAAACGGCGATTGCTCAGCGGGTTTAAGCACCACGCTGTTACCGGCCGCCAACGCCGGCGCCAGCTTCCAGGCCGCCATGTCCAAGGGAAAATTCCACGGCACCACCGCTGCAATCACACCCAGCGCTTCGCGGGTAATGGTCGCCAGCGCGTTGTGCGCGGTGGGCGCGACTTGGTCGTAGAGCTTGTCGAGGGCTTCGCCGTACCAGGCGAATACATTGGCCGCGCCAGGCACATCCACGTTGTAGGCATCCATCACCGGCTTGCCCATGTTCAACGAATCGAGCAGCGCCAGCTCTTCGCGGTGGCTCATCAACAACTCGGAAAGCCTGATCATGATTTTTTTGCGCTCCCCCGGTGACATGCGCCGCCAAGGACCGGTGTCGAAAGCCTGGCGTGCACTGCGCACAGCCAGATCGACCTCCGCTTCGCCACAGGCCGCCACACGCGCCAACAACTGGTTCGTGGCTGGGTTGATGCTATCGAAGGTGGCCCCGGAGGCTGCGCTCACGGACCGGCCACCGATCAAGGCGGTGTCGATGAACGTCTGGCGGGCAACACGCTGTTGCCAGTAGTCAAGATCAAACACGGTGTACTCCCAATGAAGGTCGAGGGATAAGAAGGGTTATTCAGTGATCTGCAGTTCAGGCATCTTCACGCTCAGGCCCCGCGTGATGCCGAGCAAACACACGAGCCCAAGTCCCATCCAGCACAAGCCGATGGTGAAGGACAGGCCCGACAGGCTGGTCCACAGCCACAGCGTGCTGAGAAACCCCAGGGCCGGTAGCACGGCGTACAGCAGATAGTTCCGAACGCCGCGCAACTTCTGGTCAACCAGGTAATGCTTGATCACCGCCAGGTTCACCGCTGAAAACGCGAACAACGCCCCGAAGCTGATCATGTTGGCCACGGTGTCCAGGGTGATGAACAGGGCAATCAACGAGAACAGGCTGACCAGCATGATCGCCGTGGCCGGCACGCGTTTTTTCGTCACCAGCTTGCCGAGTACACGGGGCAGCGCGCCATCACGCCCCATGGCGAACAACACCCGCGACACGCTGGCCTGGGAGACCATCGCCGAGGCAAAACAACCGGCCACGTAAGTTGCGGTAAAAGCGGTCACCAGCAGCTCGCCCCCCACGCGACGCATGACGTCCACCGAGGCGGAATCCGGATCGACGAAGCTGTTCCAATCAGGGAAAACCATCTGGGCGAAATACGAAACCAGCAGGAACAACAGGCCGCCGAACAGCGACACCACCATGATCGCGAGCGGGATAGTCCGTCGCGGGTTGGGGGTTTCCTCGGCCATGGTCGACACGGCATCGAAGCCGAGAAACGACAGGCACAGCACCGCCGCGCCCGCCATGATCAACGGCGCACTGAAACCGTCGTGGTGGAATGGCGCGAGCAACGCAACGGGTGCGGACTGCTCACTGAGGGTGCGCACCGACAACGCCACGAACACCACAATGAACACCAACTGGGCCACGATCAGTATCCAGTTGACCCGAGTGATGGACTCGATGCCGACCAGGTTGAGCGTCGTCACCAGGGCAATGGAGCCGAGCACCCACACGGTGGTTGGCACCCCGGGGAAGTATTCGGTCATGTAGATGCCGATCAGCAGGTAACTGAGCAGCGGCAAGAAGATGTAGTCGAGCAACAAGGTCCAGCCAGCGATGAAGCCAAAATAGGCGCCAAACGCTTTGCGCGTATAGGAATAAACCGAGCCGGAATACGGATGCGCCTGGACCATGCGCCCATAGCTGTAGGCCGTCAGCAGCATCGCGGCAAGGGTCAGCATATACGCGGTCGGCAAGTGCCCCTTGGTCATCTGGGTCACAAGCCCATAGGTGGTAAACACCGCCAGCGGCACCATATACGCGAGCCCGAACAGCACTAGCCCGACCAGGCCCAGGGGCTGGCGAAAGCGTCGGGACGACGCGGGTTTTGGTGAGGCACGATGGGCGGGTGTATCGGTCACGTTTGTTATTGTATTCATGGGTGACTCCTGGAAATGGGATGCAGGGCGTCGCGGCATGCGATCACGTCGATGCCGTTCAAGCCTTGTCTGATGGAGGTTGCCCGCCACCCCGGCCTGGGGTGGTGGGCAGGTCACTTCACAGTTTTCCCGCGATCCGTGCGGTGCGGTCGACCGCGATACGGGTCTTGTCGACCAACTCGTCCAGCTCCGCGCGCGTGGCCACCAGGGCCGGCGCCATGATCATGCGCCCGAGGGTCGAGCGAATGATCACACCCTCTTCAAAACCAAAGGTGCGGCATTGCCAGGCCAGATCGTTTTCATTGTCGAAACGTTTGCGCGTGCCTTTGTCCTCGGCAAACTGCAAGGCCGCGAGCAGGCCCGTGCCCTGGATCTCGCCGATCAGTGGGTGGTTGTCGAACACCTCGCGCAGGATCTTCTGCAAGTACGGCCCGGTGTCGTCCTTCACCTGGCGCACGATGCCTTCATCCCGCAGCGCTTTGAGATTGGCCAGCGCCACCGCTGCCGCCACCGGGTGCCCGGAATAGGTCAGGCCGTGGGCAAACACACCACCGCGCTCCACCAAGGCATCGGCGATGCGCTTGCTCAATACCAGGCCGCCCATGGGCAGGTAGCCGGAGGTCAGGCCCTTGGCAATCGACAACGTATCCGGCTCGAAACCGAAGTGTTGATGAGCGAACCACTCGCCGGTGCGGCCAAAACCACCAATCACCTCATCCGCGCAGAGCAGCACATCGTATTGACGGCAAATGCGCTGGATCTCGGGCCAGTAGCTTTCCGGCGGGAAAATCATGCCACCCGCACCCTGGAACGGTTCGGCGATAAAGCCCGCGACGTTCTCAGCACCCAATTCCAGGATTTTCTCTTCCAGTTGCAAGGCACAGCGACGGCCGAATTCGGCCGGGGTCAGGTCGCCGCCATGGGCATACCAATAGGGTTCGTCGATGTGCGCCACATCAGGCACCAGACCGCCCATCTCGTGCATGAACTTCATGCCGCCCAATGCCGACGCTGCCAGCGTGGAGCCGTGATAGCCGTTCCAGCGACCAATCATGATCTTTTTCTGCGGCTGGCCGACCACTTGCCAGTAGCGGCGCACGGTACGGATCAAGACCTCGTTGGCCTCGGAACCCGAATTGGTGTAGATCACGTGGCTGTAGTGCCCAGGCAGCAGGCTGAACAGCAGTTCCGACAGCTCGATCACCGCCGGGTGGGTGGTGTGAAAGAACATGTTGTAGTACGCCAGCTGATCCATCTGCGTGGCAGCGGCAGTGGTCAGATCCTTGCGACCGTAGCCCAGTTGGGTACACCACAGGCCAGACATGCCGTCCAGGTAGCGCTGACCTTCGCTGTCCCACAGGTACAGGCCTTCACCGCGCACCATCACACGTGGGCCTTCGGCATTCAGCATCTTTTGATCGACAAAGGCATGAATATGATGGGCCGCATCCGCCTTCTGATAGTCCTCGGTGCGGCGTTGCAGTTGGGCGGGTAGGTTCATGGTTTTTCTCTCTTATTAGTGATAACGCAAGGGGGAGCAATGCCGCTCAGCGGTGCTTGCTCATGTAACTTTCCAAAGGGTCTTTGCTCAGCACGCCCTGGGCTTCGGCGAGCGAGTCGATAAACAAGGCAAACAGCTCCGATTGCGCGCCGATATCGAGCTTGGTGTAGCTGTGCTTGCGGTGGGACTTGATGGTGTCTTCAGAGACATCCAGGC
>NZ_JBOICG010000273.1:0-11507 GCF_050739995.1 Pseudomonas sp.
CCCGGGGTGATGGTCCACTTGCCGATGTCGATGCGGTCGTCGACGAAGAACGCATTGGCCTCGGTGGCGCCACGGGTGTCGCGGTCGTTGCGGCTGTTAGTGGTGGGCATTTGCTGGTTGGCGGTGATCGGCGTGCGATAGCGCATTTCGTGGCCGGCTTCGCTGATGTAGCGGTAGCCGATGCCGACTTCATGGCTGGTAGGGCCGAGGTCGAAGCCTTGGGCGAAGCGGGTTTCGAGGCCACGTACCCAGTATTCGCGAGGTGACAGCGAAAGGAAGCTGCCTTGGTCCAGGTAGCCGCTACGCAAGGTGGTGGTGAAGAAGGTGTTGGCGGTGAACTCGCGGCGGTCTTCCTGGTAACGGTAGCCGGCATTGAACATCGTACGGCGGCCCCAGAATTTGTCGTAGGGGCGGGTGGACTGGTACGGATCAGCCTTGTAGTCCTTCACGTTCAAGCCGCCGGGCATATCGGCCTGGCCTTCGTAGTACTGCGCCATCGCGTTGAAGCTGTTGGCGTCGTCGAGCTGGTATTTGCCCTTGAGGATCAGGTCGTCGATGCGCGTGTTGCTGTTTTCGCGCCAGTCGCCGCCACGGGTGCCGGAGTACAGGATCGCGCCGCCCAGGCCGTTGTCGGCGGTCCCGCCAGCCAGCAGGTTGCCGGTGGTCTTGAAGCCGTCGTGGCTGGAAGACGGGCTGGTTTCAGTCTGCAAGCCGCCTTTGACCGTCGGCGCATCCGGGATGGCGCGGGTCACGAAGTTGACGATGCCGCCGACGTTCTGCGGGCCGTAGCGCACGGCGCCGCCACCGCGCACCACGTCCACCGCGTCCATGTTGCCCATGCTGATGGGCGCAAACGAAAGTTGCGGCTGGCCGTAGGGCGCAAAGGGCACCGGAATACCGTCCATCAATACGGTGGAGCGCGAGGCCAGGCGTGGGTTGAGGCCGCGAATGCCGAAGTTCAGCGCCATGTCGTGGCTGCCGGTGCCGTTGTTTTCCGGCGCGTTGACGCCGGGGATGCGGTTGAGCACATCACGGGCCTGGGTCGCGCCCTGGCGCTCGAATGCTTCGCGGCGGATTACGTCACGGGCGCCGGGGTGTTCGAACACATTGGTTTGTTCGGCATCGCCGAGCCAGTCGCCGACGACGTTGGAGGTTTGCAGTTCGACGGTGACGGGCGCGTTGGCCGGTTGCAGGCTATAGGCGTTGTTACCCTCGGCGCGAGCTTGCAGGCCGGTGCCTTCCAGCAGTTTCTGCAACCCTTCTGCTGCGCTGTAGTTGCCGGACAAACCCCGGCTCTGCATTCCGGCCGTCACTTCGGAGCCAAAGGAAATCAGCACGCCCGCTTCACGACCAAACTGGTTCAGGGCCGCTTCCAGCGACGCCGGGGCGATGTGATAGGGCTTGGCGTCGGCTGCCATCACTTGGGGCAGCGCGGTGAAACTCAGGCTGGCGCCGAGCAGGAGTTGGCGCAGGGTGCGGGCGAGAAGGGGCGGTTGCTGGGGCATGAAGGGCGGTCCTGAGAAGGAAGGATCAAGGTGGCTTTCCTTCTCTGTCACGCGAGGGCTGGAAAACGGCTCACTGTTGTCGAAAATATTTCAGGCGCGTGCCTGCACGGTCACCCAGTAACGCGTGAAGCGTCGAACCGTGACCGGCAAGCTCACCTCCAGCAGGTCGAGAATACGTTCGCTGTCATCCAACGGATAACTGCCGGACAACAGCAGGTTGGCCACCTGTGGGTCGCAATTGAGCTGGCCTCGGCGGTAGCGGCCCAGCTCGCTGAGGAAATCTTCCAGGCGCATGTGCGCGGCCATCAGCATGCCGTCGGCCCAGGCGCCACTATTGGCGTCGGTAGGGCGCGGGGTATCCCAACCTTTGCGGGTGAAATTCACCTGGCGCGCAGCTTCGACGGTCAGCGGCAGGCCGTTGTAGTGGTTGGGCATGACCTCGACGTGACCGTCGAGCACCGCCAGTTGGGTGTGGTCGTTGAACTGGCGCACATTCAAGCGCGCTGCCTGGCTGCTGAGCAGGCCCTGGCCGGTCAGCACGCGCAGGGGCGATTGACCGGCTTGGGTCGTCAGCAGGATTTCGCCTTCGAGCAGGCGGATCAAACGCTGTTGCCCATCAAAGTGCACATCCACCGCACTGCCGGTGTTGAGTTGCAGCTGGCTGCCATCGGCCAATTGCAGCTTGCGGCGCTGGCCCACGGGGCTGCGGTAGTCTGCGCTCAGCGGCGGCAGAATATGTTGCTGGCGCAGGCACCAGGCTGCGGCCGAGCCGGCGCCGAGGATCAGCAGCAACTTCAGCGCCTGGCGACGGCTGCGGGATGTCGGTGCATTCAACGCCGCATGGGCCAGGGGCGAGGGCACGCCACGCAGACGTTGGTTGACGCGTTGGATCTGGTCCCAGGCGCGCTGATGCTCGCTGTGGGCCGCCAGCCATTGCTGCCAGGCCGCTTGCTGGCGCGGGTTGAGCGCGCCTTGCTGCATTTCCATCAGCCAATGCACGGCTTGCTCGGCGACTTGGGTCGAGACGTTCATAGGGCGAAGTAGCAGCGCATCGCCGCTTTATTCAGGTGGCGTTTGACGGTGGCGATGGAGATGCCCAGTTCTGCGCCGATTTGTGCATAAGTCAGGCCGTCGAGTTGGGCCAACAGAAACGCGCGTTTGACTTGGATGGGCAAGCCGTCCAGCAGTTGATCCAGCTCGACCAGGGTTTGCAGGATGATCGCGCGTTCTTCTTCCGAGGGCACCACGTGTTCGGGCAGTTGCGCCAAGGCATCGAGGTAGGCGCGCTCCAGGTCCTGGCGGCGGTAGTAGTTGAACAGCACGCGCTTGGCTACGGTGGTGAGGAAGGCGCGGGGTTCGATCAGCGTCGGGGTTTCCCTTGCGGTGAGCACGCGGATGAAGGTGTCTTGTGCCAGATCCGCCGCGCTTTCCGGGCAGCCGAGCTTGCGTCGCAACCAGCCGGTGAGCCAGTGGTGATGGTCGTGGTACAGGACTTCGACGGTGTTGGACGGCTGCAACGCGATCACTCCACGAACATTGGTGTGCGTCAGAGAACAAGAATTGTTCGCATTGTAGGTTGCGTAACACACTTGGGCAATCCTGCATCTCGATAAAGGGCGACAGGTGATTCATCCGTTCTCTTTTGCTTATGAGAATATTTATCATTAATATTGCGCGCTGATGAACCTGGCGCTTCCCGCATGAAAAGCAAACCCTCATTGCCTGTTTCCTACCGCCTAGCCGTGACCTCGCGTGTATTGGCAGCCGTGGTGGGCGGCTACTTGATGGCTTCCCTGGCCAGCATCTGCCTGGCGTTGTGGCTGCCCACCTCCCGCGCCGATGCGGTCGTCACCGGGATGATGAGTTCGTTTGTGTTCTACCTGCTGGCGGTGCTCTGGTGCTTTGCCTGCCGCACAGCGTGGCGTGCCTGGGCGGGGGTGATGGTGCCAAGTGCGCTGTTTGCCACCCTGGCCGGCGTGGGTTTCTGGATGGCGCGTCCATGAAGGAGGGCTTTCGCCAGGCCATGGCCTGGCTGCACACCTGGGCCGGGCTGATCTTTGGCTGGCTATTGTTTGCGATTTTCCTGACCGGCACCTTGTCCTATTTCAAGGATGAGATAACCCACTGGATGCAGCCCGAAGTACAGGCCCATCCGCTAGATGACGCCCGCAGCCTGGGCGCCGCCCAGTCCTATCTGCAGCAACAGGCGCCGAATGCTTCCCGCTGGTTCATCTCCCTGCCGGACAAGCGCGACCCCGGCCTGTCAGTGATGTGGCAGGACAAGGTCGAGCCGGGCAAACGCGGCAACTTCATCCAGAAAGTCCTCGACCCCGTCACCGCTCAGCCGGTCCTGGCTCGGGAAAGTCGGGGCGGCGAGTTCTTCTATCGGTTCCACTTCCAGCTGCAAATGCCTCATCCATGGGGCCGCTGGCTGTCGACCACTGCCGCGATGGTGATGTTCGTCGCGCTGATCACCGGCATCATCACCCACAAGAAAGTCTTCAAGGATTTCTTCACCTTCCGCCCGCGCAAAGGCCAGCGTTCCTGGCTCGACGGGCATAACGCAGTGGGCGTGCTGGTGTTGCCGTTTCACTTGATGATCACCTACAGCAGCCTGGTGATCTTCATGAGCATGGTGATGCCGGCCCCCATCGTGGCCTCCTATGGCAACGACTCCCGTGCGTTCTTCAATGAAGTGTTCCCCAATACCGAGATTGCCCCGGCACTCGGCCAGCCCGGGCACTTGCTGCCGTTGCTGCCGATGTACCAGCAGGCACGCGAGCAATGGCCGGGCGGCCACGTGGGGCGATTGGTGGTGAACAACCCGAGTGATGTGAACGCCTCGGTCAATGTGTTTCGCGCAGGTTCCGACCGTGTGGTACACGATTTTGGCAGCAGCGTGTCGTTCAACGGCACCACGGGCCAAATGTTGCGAGTGAGCGGCGAGCCGTCTTTGCCATCGGTGATCGGCGGCAGTTTCTATGGCCTGCACATGGGGCACTTCGCGGGGCCGGTGCTGCGCTGGTTGTACTTTATTTGTGGGTTGGCGGGCACGGCGATGATCGGCACCGGGCTGGTGATTTGGCTTGGCAAGCGCCAGCTCAAACATGCCAAAACCGGCGTGATGCCGTTTGAACTGCGCTTGGTGGAAGTGCTGAATATCGCCAGCATGTCCGGACTGGTGATCGCCATTGCTGCATTCTTCTGGGCCAATCGCCTGCTGCCGGTGGGCCTGGTCGAGCGTTCCGATTGGGAAGTGCAAAGCTTCTTCATCGCCTGGGGCTTGAGCGTGTTGCACGCGGTGTTGCGCCAGGGGTGCCAGGGTTGGGTCGAGCAATTGAGTTTCGGCGCGCTGCTGTTTGTGGCGATTCCACTGCTCAACGCACTGACCACTTCGCAGTCTCTCGGCGTGACACTGCCCAAGGGCGACTGGGCCATGGCCGGTTTCGACTTGACCTGCCTGGCCAGCGGCCTTTTCCTCACTTGGGCCGCGTGGAAGATGCAGCACCGCACGACGTCGCAAGCCAAGGTCGAGCGCATGCGGTCATTGCCCCTGAAGCAGGAGGCGCATTGAATGCTGCTGGCCTTGATGATGTGTTATGCCGGTTTCACCGCACTGTGCCTGTCCACCGACCGTCATCACGGCGAGTTGCTGCACAGCAAGCCATCGCCCGCTCGGCGCTTGAGCCTGCGCGCGGCCGGTTGGCTGTTGCTCGTGCTGTCGATCTGGCCCGCCGTGACGGTCACCGGCTGGAGCCAAGGCTTGGTGGAGTGGTGCGCCGTGTTGATGCTCAGTGCGCTGTTGCTGGTGTTGCTGTTGCCGTATCGGCCAAGGCTGGCCTTGATCCTGGCAGGCATCGGCCTGCTGACCAGCCCTGTTGCGGCCTTCGCCTTATTCTGAGCCAGCCATGATGATCACCACCCCACCGGAATCCCAAGACAGCCCGCACACCGATGCGGCCGGTGGACGTGCGTATTTCCTGCAGGTGTTCTTGTCCCAACGTTCGCAGATGGAAGCCTTGGTCAGCCGCCGCGTAGGTTGCCGCGCCACAGCGGCCGATCTGGTGCAGGACCTGTTCCTGCGCTTCTGGCGCCGGCCCCTGGTGCAGGTCGAAGAACTCAGTACTTACCTGTTGCGTTGCGCCGGCAACATCGCCATCGACCATCTGCGCAGCGAAGGTGCACGGGTGCGCTGCAGTGAAGGTTGGCTGCCCGAACAGCAAGACAACCAAGGCTCCGAGCCCCAGGCGGCACTCGAAGCCGGCAACGATTTGCGCCATGTCGAAGCCGCCTTGCGCAGCCTGCCCGAACGTACGCGGCAGATTTTCCTGCTCAACCGCATTCATGGACGCAAGTACGCGCAAATCGCCCAGGCCATGGGCCTGTCCCAAAGTGCCGTGGAAAAACATATGATGCGTGCCCTCGAAGCCTGCAAAGCCAGCCTTCGCGAACCACCGCCTCTACGCACGCCAGGGAAAGCACCGTGAACGTCACCCCCACGCCCGCCCAGGAGCAGGCCGCGCTTGACTGGCTGAGCCTGTTGCATGACCAGCCCAGCAGTGGCGACCAAGCCACCTTCAGCCGCTGGTTGCGCGCCGACCCGGCGCACGTCGAGGCCTATTCCCAAGCGCAGGTGCTGTGGGAGTTGAGTGAAGTGCCGGCACGCAAACTGGCGAACGAGGAGGCACTGGCTTTACAGGGCTACCTCAATGCGATGAACACCCCCAAGCGCTCACGGGTGATGCGTTGGTCCGGCGGGCTGGCCGTGGCCGCATGTCTGTTGTTGATGGTGTCCGTGGGCGCCGGTTGGGAGCCGTCGCGCTGGGTCGATGACTTCGGCGCCGACTACGTGACGGCGCCCGGGGAGGTGAGGACTGTCACCCTGGCCGATCAATCCCAAGTCACCCTGGACGCCGACAGCGCCATCGCCGTGGATTTCAGTCATGGCGAGCGCCACATTCAATTGCGTCGCGGCGCAGGGTTTTTCAGCGTGACTCACACCGGCCAATCCTTTGTGGTGGGGGCGGGCAGCGGTGAAGCGCGGGTGTTGGGCACACAGTTCGAGGTTCGCCTGCAACCGGCCGGTGCCCAAGTCACGGTGCTTTCCGGGCGGGTTGGCGTAACGCCTACCAAGCAGGGCCAGCAACAGATTCTGACGGCGGGCCAGCAAGTGGCCTATGTCGACGGTGTCGCCGAGCCCATGCACCCGGTCGACAGCGAATCCCGCCTGGCCTGGCGCGACGGTTGGCTCAACTACTACAAGGCGCCGTTGGCCGATGTGGTCAAGGACCTGGGGCGTTACTACCCTGGGCGCATTCTGTTGCTCAACGACGAGATGGCCGGCAAACGTGTGAGCGGCAGCTTCCCGAGCAAGGATCCGCAGGCAGTGTTGAATGCCTTGCAGGCGGTGCTTGGGTTTGAGCAGCACCAGGTTTTTGGCCGGATGATTGTGTTGCGTTAGGTACACCGCGCAGCGCATTTACCGCTTTCCCTTTCCTATTCGGTCTCTGCAGGCCACGTGTTGCGCTGCCTGTAGACCCTTCACCGAACCTTCATCGCAATCACCCAAACCTGTCACCAAACCGTTACACGCGGCGTGGATCATCCCCGGGTTCCTGAGCGAGTGGTCAGGAAGACAAGCGTCGTCTGCCAGTCCAGCCTCGGCGCAACTGCCCCATACAACAGATCAATGTAAGTAAGGGATCTACACGTGAACTACAACAAACTTTATGCCCTGCTTCTGGCAACGGGCCTGGGTGGCTTTGCGCCGCTGGTTTTGGCGGACGACGCGCAGGACGTAGGTTCGGTGAATATCGCCGGCAAACAAACCCTGGGCAACGGCCACATGATTCGCGAAGAAAGTGCCAAGGCGCGGTCCACGGTGACCAAGGAAGCCATGGACGAAATGTCGGCGACCGCCAACGCCATCGACAAGCTCAAGTACACGCCGGGCATCAACGTTTCCAGCGATGACGCCAGCGGCACCAGTGGCACCAACTTCACCATGCGCGGCATGAACTCCGACCAGATCGGGGTTTCCGTGGACGGCGTGCCGATCAACGACTCGGGCAACTACGCGGTTTATTCAAACCAACTGGGCGACCCGGAAAACCTCGCCGAAGTCTTCGCCACTCAAGGCTCCTCTGAAGCGGACGGCCCGCACATCGGTTCCAGCGGTGGCAACATCGGCATGATCACCATTCGGCCGACTAAAGAGTCCGGCGTGTTTGCCAAGCAGATCGTCGGCGCCAATGCCCTGCGCAAGACCTTCGTACGTGTGAACACTGGCGATTTCGGCGGCCTCAAGACCTGGGTATCGGCGTCTCACCTGGAAGGTGACAAGTGGCGCGGCAAAGGCACACTGCGCAGTGACAAGGTCGAGTGGAGCAGCCTGTTTGAAGACGGCAACGGCAACTCCACACTGGCCACGGTGAAGTACAACAACCAGGAGAACTATAACTACAACACCCTGAGCAAAACGCAGTTCGAGCAGGAAGGGCGACGCAAGGACTACTCCGAAACGCCAATCTATAAGAGCGGGTTGCTGTCCTCGTCCTACAAGCTCAACCGCAATCCCTTTGAAAGCGTCAACGCCACGCTCACCCAGCGCTGGCAGTTGCAAGACAACTTGGCATTGACCGTCACTCCGTATTACTACTGGGCCAACGGTGGCAGTTTCAGTGGCCAGACCGCTTCGAACTTGGGGCCGAAGTCCGACAAGGCCGGCAACTACGACCTGAGCAACCTGAAATCGGCCAACTACTACCGTCCATCCTGGACCGAGACCTGGCGCCCTGGTGTCACCGCCAAAATGAAATGGGACATCAACGAAGAACACAGCCTGGACTACGGCTACTGGTATGAACGCGCTCGCCAGCGCCAGACCCAGCCGTTTATCGGGATCAACGGCGAAGGCGCGCCTGACGATGTGTGGGGCGATTACAACAGTGGTGGCCAGGTAGTCGACAAGAATGGCGCGACGGTACAAGGCCGCCATTACTACACCGTCACCCCGGCCCAGAAACTCTGGGTTCAGGACAGCTGGCAAGCCACGCCGGACCTGAGTTTTGTCGGCGGCGTGGCGTACCAATACGTCGAGCGTGACGGCAATAACCTGGGCAGCCTGTACGACAAGCCGGAAAAACGTAACACCCGTTACCACCAGTTCCTGCCGAACTTCAGCGCCAAGTATCAGGTCGACGAAAGCAACCAGGCGTTCTACAACGTCACCCGCAACATGCGTACGCCACCGAACTACGTGCTGTACAACAAGGGTGACTCGGTGAGCCTCAAGCCGGAGTTGAGCTGGAACCAGGAACTGGGCTGGCGCTACACCGAAGATGCCATGGCATTGAGCGCGACCCTGTTTTACATCAGCTTCAAGGACCGCCAACTGTCGACCACCGACCTGAACGGCGACTACGCGGTGATCAACGTCGGACAGGTCGACAACAAGGGCCTGGAACTGGAGTGGAGCGGCCTGTTACCGCACAACTTCAACTACTACGCGTCCTACACCTACACCCAGTCGGAGCAGAAAGACAATCTGCTCAGCAAGAATGTGCTGCTGCCGACGGCGGGCAAGCAACTGGCCAACGTGCCGGAAAACATGTTCAACCTGGTGTTCGGGTATGACGACTCGCGTTTCTACGGCAACATCGCGGGCAAGTACGTCGGCAGTTTCTACGGCGACTTGACCAACGACGAGAAAATCTCTGGGCGTACCGTGGTCGACCTGAACGCCGGTATCTACTTGCCGGTGGACAAAAAAGTCATCAAGTCCGCGACCCTGCGCTTGTCGATGCTTAACGTGTTCGACAAGGAATACCTGAGCTCAGCGCGTACCGTGTCGTTCAACTCGGCCCCGGTGAATGGGCTGGCGCCGAGCACGGCGTATTACAACGTGGGAGAAGAGCGTACGGCGATGGTGTCGCTCGAGGCCAACTTCTAAGGTAAGAGCACCGCAGAAACCAATGTGGGAGGGAGCTTGCCCCCTCCCACATTTGAATTGCTGTGTACGATAGATTGGCTTATTTCAAGGCGGCCATGATCGCTTCAGGGTTGTAGTCACGGATCAACGTGCCATTCACGTCTACAAACGGAATTCCGCCACCGCCCAACGCCTCATACGCCTTGCGCGCCTGGGCGTCCTTCTCGATGTCGAACGCCTGGTACGGAATGCCTTTCTGATCCAGGAACCGGCGGATCTGCTTGCAGTAACCACACCATTCGGTGGCGTAGAGCACCACGTGTGCGCAAGCGCGTACCTGCTCCGATACCACCTGCGACGGGTTGAACACCCGCTCGATCTTGCCCCAGTTCTGGATCACCACCACGACCAGCAAGACCAGCAGGACTTTCTTGAAAACCCCACCGAGCATCAGTTGCGACGCTTGAGCTGGTCAGTCAGTTGGGTCGGCAGGCCCTTGATGATCAAGGTGCCGGCGGCTTCGTCGTATTCGATCTTGTCACCCAGCAGGTGTGCTTCGAAGCTGATGGACAAGCCTTCAGCGCGGCCGGTGAAGCGGCGGAACTGGTTGAGCGTGCGCTTATCCGCCGGGATTTCCGGCGAGAGGCCGTAGTCCTTGTTGCGGATATGGTCGTAGAACGCCTTTGGTCGGTCTTCATCGATCAGCCCCGAGAGCTCTTCCAGGCCCATGGGTTCGCCAAGCTTGGCCTGGCTGCTGGCGTAATCCACCAAGGTCTTGGTTTTCTCGCGGGCGGATTCGTCGGGCAAGTCTTCGCTTTCCACGAAGTCACTGAAGGCCTTGAGCAGGGTGCGGGTTTCGCCCGGGCCGTCGACGCCTTCCTGGCAGCCGATGAAGTCGCGGAAGTACTCCGAGACTTTCTTGCCGTTCTTGCCCTTGATAAAGGAGATGTACTGCTTGGACTGCTTGTTGTTCTGCCACTCGGACACATTGATCCGTGCTGCCAGGTGCAGTTGGCCCAGGTCGAGATGGCGCGACGGGGTCACGTCCAGCTCGTCGGTCACCGCCACGCCTTCGCTGTGGTGCAGCAGGGCGATGGCCAGGTAATCGGTCATGCCTTGCTGGTAGTGCGCAAACAGCACGTGGCCGCCGGTGGAGAGGTTGGACTCCTCCATCAGCTTTTGCAGGTGCTCGACCGCCGTACGACTGAAGGTGGTGAAATCCTGGCCGCCGTCGAAATATTCCTTCAACCAGCCACTGAACGGGTGCGCGCCGGACTCGGCATGGAAGAAACCCCAGGCCTTGCCCTGTTTGGCGTTGTAGCTCTCGTTGAGGTCGGCAAGCATGTTCTCGATGGCGGCCGATTCGGACAGCTCCGTATCGCGGGCGTGGAGAACTGCGGGTGTGCCGTCGGGTTTTTTGTCGATCAGGTGGACGATGCAATGACGGATCGGCATAGGCTTCTCGGCTGGTTGAAGGGGAGCCGGTGGCCTCCCCGAAAAGTTGCCAAGTGTACCGCACCCATTGGCCAAGACACTCGTCGACAGCTGTTTTGGGCGAGCTCCGACGGCCTATATGCCTTTTTTTCACGGTTTAGAGCGATAAAGCTGACCAAATGGCTAGGTAGAAGCGGATATTTCCCCGTCTCTGTGCTAGTTTTGCCCCGTCTTACGCCAAGTCTCGGCGTTAAGCGTGCATTCAGCATCTGTCAGGTCGAACCAATCCCCGTTTCAAGTATCTATAACCCCGATCTCCGTGGTTATAGCCGGGGGTGCCAGGCCATGACGGTCGGGCTCGACGGCTGACACTGCACTCTGCAATCCATATGAATTTGATAGGGAAGGAACACCACAATGGCTTTGACTAAAGACCAACTGATCGCTGATATCGCTGAAGCTATCGACGCGCCAAAAACCACCGCGCGCGCAGCTCTGGACCAACTGGGCCAGATCGTTGCTGATCAGCTGGAAAACGGCGGCGAAATCACTCTGCCAGGTATCGGCAAGCTGAAAGTGACCGAGCGTCCTGCCCGTACTGGCCGTAACCCTTCGACTGGCGCTGCCATCGAAATCGC
>NZ_JBOICG010000274.1:0-4022 GCF_050739995.1 Pseudomonas sp.
GTTACATTTTTTGCCGCTGCCAAAACAATAAGAACGCTGCGTGACCCCGTCGGAAAACCACCTCATTCATTCGACGAAATCTTGAAAACCCTCATGGGTTTTTCGCGTGACCCTGCCTATTACAAAAAGCCCGATACATCGCTCATTGACGACGCACATATCCAAAGGGAAAGGAAAATGGACGTAGCAGGTAATGGCTTCATTTTGTCTCAACGCAAGCGCTTCAAATCGATACCGCTCACCCCTATCGCACTCGGGCTGGCTTTATGGCTAGGCCAAGGCCCAATGGCCTGGGCGGATGACAGCAACCCCTACACGGCTCAAGTGCTGGAGTCGGCCTTCCGCAAAGCGGTCGCCTCGTTCGGCCCCAACACCGATGTGTACAAGAACCTACGGTTCGCATTTCCGGATATCGTCGACCTTGCCGCAAAGGATTTTGCAGCCCAGTCCGCCAAGTTCGATTCAGCCCTCAAGCAAAACTATGAGCTGCAACCGGAAAACCTCACCATCGGTGCCATGCTCGGCGACACCAAGCGGCCGCTGGACTACGCCTCGCGGCTGGATTACTACCGCAGCCGGCTGTTCAGCAACAGCGGCCGCTACACCACCAATATTCTCGATTTCTCCAAGGCCATCATCGCCAACCTGCCGGCTGCCAAGCCCTACACCTATGTAGAACCGGGCGTCAGCAGCAACCTGAACGGGCAACTCAACGCCGGCCAGTCCTGGGCCGCCGCCACCCGTGACTGGAGCGCCAACGCACAAACCTGGAAGACTCCCGAAGCCGAGGTCAACTCCGGTCTGGACCGCACCAACGCTTATTACGCCTATGCCTTGGGCATGACCGGCAAGGGCGTGAATGTCGGCGTGCTCGACTCAGGCATCCTCACAGAACACTTCGAATTCCAGGGCAAGAATGCCCAGGGCCAGGACCGGGTGCAGGCGGTGACGGCGACCGGTGAGTACTACGCCACCCATCCGCGTTATATCCACGACACCCCGGACGGCGAGTTTCAGAAGGGTGAGCACTTCAGTATTTCCGGTGAGTACGACCCCACCATCAACGACGGTCATGGTACGGAAATGTCCGGTGTGCTGGGCGCCAGTCGCAACGGCACTGGCATGCATGGCATTGCCTTTGACGCGAACATTTTTGTCGCCAATACCGGCGGCACCGACGACAACCGTTTCCAGGGCTCCAACGACTTGGACTACAACGCGTTCATGGCCAGCTACAACGCCCTCGCCGCGAAGAACGTGTCGATCGTCAACCAGAGCTGGGGGCAGAACTCGCGCAATGACGTGGAAAACCACTTCGGTAATGTCGGCGACAGCGCGGCGGATAACCTGCGTGACATGAAGGCCGCCTATCGCCCATTCTGGGACAAGGCTCACGCCGGTCAGAAAACCTGGATGGACGCCATGGCCGACGCAGCTCGGCAAAACACCTTTATCCAGATCATCTCGGCAGGCAACGACAGCCACGGCGCCAACCCGGACACCAACGCCAACCTGCCGTTTTTCAAGCCGGATATCGAAACCAAGTTCCTCTCGATCACCGGCTATGACGAGACCAGTGCCCAGGTCTACAACCGTTGCGGCACCTCGAAATGGTGGTGCGTGATGGGCGTTTCAGGGATTCCGTCCACTGGGCCCGAAGGGGAAATCATCCCCAACGCCAACGGCACATCCGCCGCTGCACCGAGCGTCTCGGGCGCCCTGGCGCTGGTGATCCAACGCTTCCCCTACATGACCGCGAGCCAGGCCCGGGATGTGTTGCTGACCACCTCCAGCCTGCAAGCACCGGATGGCCCGGACACCCCGGTGGGCAACCTGACCGGTGGCCGCACCTACGACAACCTGCAACCGGTGCACGATGCCGCGCCGGGCACGCCACAAGTGCCGGGAGTGGTCAGTGGCTGGGGCCTGCCCAACCTGCAGAAAGCCATGCAAGGGCCGGGGCAGTTCCTGGGTTCGGTGGCGGTGGCCTTGCCTTCGGCTACGCGTGACATCTGGGCCAACCCTATTTCCGATGAGGCCATTCGCGCTCGCCGTGTAGAAGACGCCACCGAGCAGGCGACCTGGGCGGCGACCAAACAGCAAAAAGGCTGGCTCAATGGCCTGCCCACCAATGCCTCGGCGGATGATCAGTTCGAGTACGAGATCGGCAGCGCACGGGAGCAAGCTACCCTGGCCCGGGGCAAGGATTTGCTCACCGGCAACACCTATGTCGGCAGCCTGGCCAAGTCCGGAGACGGCGAACTGGTACTGGAAGGCCATAACACGTACTCGGGCAGTACCTGGGTGCGTGGCGGCAAGCTGTCGGTGGACGGCTCGCTGACCTCCGCCGTGACAGTCGACGGCAGCGCCGTGGGCACACGGAATGCGGATAACGGCGTGGCGACCACGTTGGGCGGCACACTGGCCGGCAACGGCACGGTGGGTGCCTTGACCGTCAACAGCGGCGGTCGCGTGGCACCAGGGCATTCGATTGGCACGCTGCACACGGGTGACGTGACCTTCAACCCAGGCTCGGTGTACGCCGTCGAAGTGGGCCCCAATGGGCGCAGCGACCAGATCCAGAGCAGCGGTGTCGCGACCCTCAACGGCGGTGTGGTGACCGTGTCCCTGGAGAACAGCCCCAACCTGCTGTCCGCCAGCGAAGCACGCAGCCTGCTGGGTCAGCAGTTCAACATCCTCAGCGCCAGCCAGGGCATCAACGGCCAGTTTGCCGCGATCACCCCCAACTACCTGTTTATCGGCACTCAGCTTAACTATCAGCCGAATCAACTGAGCCTGGCGGTGGCGCGAAACCAGACGACCTTCGCCAGCGTTGCGCAAACTCGCAACGAACGCGCGGTAGCGACGGCGGCCGAGGCCTTGGGTGCTGGCAGCCCTGTGTATGAAAGCCTGTTGGCTTCCGACTCGGCGGTGCAGGCGCGAGAGGCGTTCAAGCAACTGTCCGGGCAATTGCACTCGGACGTGGCAGCGGCGCACATGGCTGACAGCCGCTACCTGCGTGAAGCGGTCAACGGCCGCCTGCAACAGGCCCAGGCACTGGATTCCAGCGCGCAGATCCAGGCCAGCGACAACGGTGGTTGGGTGCAGTTGCTGGGCGGTCGCAACAACGTCAGTGGTGACAACAATGCCAGTGGTTATTCGTCGTCCACCAGCGGTGTGCTGCTGGGCCTGGATACCGAGGTCGGCGACGGCTGGCGTGTGGGCGCCGCTACCGGCTATACCCAGAGTCACCTCAATGGCGCATCGGCTTCGGCGGACAGCGACAACTATCACCTGTCGATCTACGGTGGTAAACGCTTCGACGCGATTGCCCTGCGCCTGGGCGGCGGTACCACGTGGCACCGTATCGACGCCTCGCGCCGTGTGGCCTATGCCAACCAGTCGGATTACGACAAAGCTGACTACAACGCCCGTACTGACCAAGTGTTCGGAGAGATCGGCTACACCCAATGGAGCCAGTTCGAACCCTTTGCCAACCTCACTTACCTGAACTATCAGAGCGACTCGTTCAAGGAAAAAGGCGGCGCCGCAGCCTTGCATGCCAGCAAGCAAAGCCAGGATGCCACGCTCTCCACACTGGGCTTGCGCGCACATACCCAATTGCCGATCAGCTCGACGTCGGCGGTGACGTTGCGCGGTGAGTTGGGTTGGGAGCATCAGTTCGGTGATACCGATCGCGAAGCCTCCTTGAAGTTCGCCGGCAGCGACACGGCATTTGCGGTCAACAGCGTGCCCGTAGCCCGCGATGGTGCGGTGATCAAAGCCAGCGCGGAAATGGCCTTGACCCCGGACACACTGGTGTCCTTGAGCTACAGCGGTTTGCTGTCCAACCGGGGTAACAACAACGGGATCAATGCCGGGTTTACCTTCCGCTTCTGACCCTGGCTGTCGTACAGGAAGGCGTAGTGGAACCCTTCCTCTGTAGTGAGCGGGCTTGCCCCGCGCTGGGCGGCGAAGCCGCCCCAATAAGGTCGCCGCGTTGTACCAGGTACACCGCGGTG
>NZ_JBOICG010000275.1:0-4616 GCF_050739995.1 Pseudomonas sp.
TTCATGTCCATGCCCAATCTCCTCTGATTGGAAAAGACGAAAGGGCACGTAAACGCGCCCTTCCGTCAATCACCACGCGCCGCTATTACTGAAGCAGCTTCAGTACAGCGGATGGCAGCTGGTTAGCCTGCGACAGGATCGCAGTGGAAGCCGACTGCAGGGTTTGCTGCTTGGTCAGTTCAGCGGCTTCGGAAGCGAAGTCGACGTCCTGGATGGTGGAGCGAGCAGCGGTGCTGTTTTTCTGGATGTTGGACAGGTTGTCCACAGTGCTGGTCAGACGGTTCTGTACCGCACCCAGGCCCGAACGGGAGCTGGAGATGGTAGCGATAGCCTGGTCGATTACGGAAACAGCGTTCTGAGCCTTGGTGGCGTCAGTCACGTCAGTTTGCGATACGGCGGTCTTGGTCGAAGCAGCCGAAGTAGCGGCACCGAAGATACCGGTCACGCCAGCGCCTTCCAGGGAGTAGCCCTTGGCGGAGTCCATGTTCACAGCACCGGTAGCGATGATGCCGTCAGCCAGGGCAGTAGCAGTACCGTAAGCGCCCGAACCGTCTTTGGTGGCAACAGTGATGGTGCCGGCAGCGGTCGAAGCGCTGAAGGCCAGGTTTTCACCGGTGTCGGATTTAACCGACAGAGTGCCTTTGGTCTCGTCGTAGTTAACGCTGATACCCAGTTTGGCGGAGTTCGACTTCAGCTGGTCAGCCAGGCTGGCAGTGTCTTTTACGCCAACGAACGTGGTGGCTTGGCCGCCAACGGTCATGGTGAACGAAGCTGGAGCGGTAGCAGCACCAGCGCCGACTACGAACTGAGCTTCAGTGCTGGCGGTAGCGCTCAGGCCACCGATGGCGCCGTTCAGCTGGGCAGCGATGGTTTTGGCAGAAGCTGCACCGGCTACGGTAACGCTGGCAGTCTGGCCGTTACCGGTCACTGCGATTGCGCCGCCTACAACACCAGCGCCTGGAGTGATGCCGATGCTCTTGATTTGCTGCGAACCGATGTTGTTGGCAGCAACGTTGTCCAGGGACAGGTTGATGGTTTCGTTAGCGTTGGCGCCAACCTGGATCGACTTGGTACCGTACGAACCGTCCAGCAGCTTCTGGCCACCGAAAGTAGTGGTCTGGGCGATACGGGTCAGTTCCGAAGTCAGAGCCTGGTATTCGTCGTTGTTCGACTTACGGTCGTCGGTGCTCAGGGAGCCAGTAGCCGAGGACAGAGCCAGGGTACGCATTTTTTGCAGAATGTCGGTCGAAGCCTGCATTGCGCCTTCAGCGGTCTGCGCGATGGAGATACCATCGTTGGCGTTCTTTACAGCTTGACCCAGGCCGTTGATCTGGCTGGTCATGCGGTTGGCGATACCCAGGCCGGCGGCGTCGTCTTTAGCGCTGTTGATACGCAGGCCGGAAGACAGGCGCTGCATCGATTGGGCCAGGGCGCCGCCAGCTTTGTTCAGGTTGCCCTGAGTAGTGATCGAAGCAATGTTGGTGTTTACTGTTAAAGCCATGACGAAATCCTCGTTGGATGGATACTGCGGCTTCCGGCCCTGGCAACCGCCGGGTGTGGCCTGAGAACCTACGTAATAGTTATCGTCGTGGGAGCCGGTTGCTTGAGGCTTTTTTTGAAATTTTTTACTAGCCCTATGCCATCCCTTGCATTTCAAGGGTTTACGGTAGTTCAAAACCCCGCATTCATTGGCTTTTCTGGCGCCAAATAAAAAACGCCGATGATCGGTCGATCATCGGCGTTTTTGTGTGAGCGCTTGTGCAGCGCGTTCAAGCTATTAAAGCGTCACGGGCGATAGAGAATCGCCGAGCCCCAGGACAGGCCCACACCAAAGCCACTGATCGCCACGCGCTTCCAGGTCGCGCCCATCACGTGCTTCTCCAGCAGCAGTGGAATGCTTGACGACACGGTGTTACCGGTCTCGACCATGTCCTTGATGAACTTGCCCACCGGCGCATCTTCAAAACGCCGCGCCACGGCATCGACAATCGCCGCACTGCCTTGGTGAATGCAGAACGCATCGATGTCGTCAGCCTTGAGGTCGGACTCATTGAGCAACTCGTGCAAATGCGCCGGCACCTTGAGCAAGGCAAAGTTGAATACCTGGCGACCGTTCATAAAGAACACGCCGTCGCTGACCTTCAGGTGCGGTGCGCCGGAACCATCGGTGCCGAATTTGGACTTGCCCAGCAACCATGGCGCGTCTTCGCCCATCCAGGTGGCGGTGGCGGCGTCGCCGAACAACATGGTGGTGTTGCGATCTTCTGGGTCGACGATTTTCGAATACGGGTCGGCGGTGATCAGCAGGCCGTTTTTCAGGCCGGCGGCTTCCATGAAGCCCTTCATCGCGTAAATGCCGTAGACATAGCCGGAGCAGCCCAGGGAAATATCAAAAGCGGCCACATGGGTCGGCAGGCCGAGCTTGTCCTGAACGATGGCGGCGGTGTGGGGCAAACCCTCTTCGTCTCCGTTCTGGGTCACGACGATCAGCGCGTCAATCGACTCACGCTTCAAATCTGGGTTGTTGGCAAACAAAGCGTTGACCGCCTCGACACACAGATCGGAGGTTTCCTGAGCCGCTTCCTTGCGCGGCAGGAACGCCGAACCGATCTTGCCAATGATGAACTCTTCATCCTTGGCGAATTTGGCACCCTGGGCGTAGTTATCGATCCCGTCTGCCGGCACGTAACTGGCGATGCTTTTTATGCCAATCATTGTGGCTTCCCAATACTAAATAGCTGGAGAACACCCCGCGAACAGCCTCGGGGGGCGCTGACAATAAGGGGATAACCCCGCAAAAATTTCGCTGAAAGCCCGCGCGCAACGACCTGGCGACGACTTATCCTTTTCACACGATACAGTGAAGATGCGCTTTATGACTCACAGGTCACTCAATTTTGTGTGCTTTGTGCAAAACCTTCAAACAATTAAGTCGTAGAAACGACAACGGCCCATCCTGTTACCAGGCTGGGCCGCTGCGTAATCGCGACGAAATTACATTCGGCTGAACAGGCTCAACTGGGAAATTTTCACGAAAGCCAGCTGCGACGCCTGCAGCATGGTTTGCTGCAACGTCAGGTTGATCGCCGCCTCGCCCATGTCGATGTTGGCCAGATCACTCATGGTGCTGGTATTGGCCAAGCCAATACTGGTGTTTTCACTGGCCTGGATATCCAGGGCATTCTGCCGCGCACCGATGGAGCCGCGCACGTTATCGAGCTGGGTACGTGAATTGGCCAGGTTGCTGATCGATGCATCCAGGACATCCTTGAGCTTGATCGCCGCCGCCGGATTGTTGTCGGCAGGTTGCTCCAGTGCCTGACGCAACTGGCTGAGGGTATCCAGCGCGTTCTGGGTTTTCTTGGTACTGGCACCGACTGAGAACTGATCACCCGCCTGCGGTGGCCCGGCATTCACATCAAACGTCACCCCGGCCGCCGTGACCGTTGTACCGCCGCCGGTATCACCGGTGGCAATGGCCTTGCTGTCGGCCGAGTAAGGCTGGGCGTACACCTCGTAGGCGGTGGCGCTAGTGAACTTGATAACCGCGCCACTGTTGGCCGGGAACGTGCTGGCGTAGTCCGCCTGATTGGACACACGGGCACCGGTCAATTGTGCGGTGGAGGCATTGCTTGGCGTGCGCGAGACACTGAAGGTATCCGGCTTGGCTTCCAGGCTGAACGAACGATCCTTGACCAGTGCATCAGAGTTGGCACCGGGCGCGACATCGCCCAGGTTCAACGTGATGTCGAACTTCACACCGCGCAACGCAACGCTGGTACTGCCTTCCTTGGTGGCATCGAACGTGCCGTTGCCCGGAATCTCGGACGTCACGTCGTTGCCGTCCTTGTCGGCCACTTTGTATTGCGTGCTACTGGTAAAGGTCAGCTTGTAAGGCTGGCCATCGGCGAATTTCTTGGTGTAGTCGATGCCCGAAGTGACCAACCCGGCCGACAGCGCGACCTTGTTATCGTTGACCGTAGGCGGCACCGTCTGTGGCACCGGTGGCAGCCACGTGGCCTGGGTACGCCCAGAGTTTGCTGCGCCTTCCAGAATGGTCTTGCCGGTATCACCAGCACTGACATTCAGTGTATTGGAAACCTGCAGGCTCAGCGGCGTTTCATCGCCCTGATAGCTGTAGGTGCCATCGCTGTTACGCGAATACGGCGGGGTCTGGGACTTGGAGCCGGAGAACATATAGTTGCCGGACGAGTCTTTGCTGTTGAGCAGCCCCAGTACCTGATTTTCAATCGCGCCGATCTCGCTGGCGATAGACCGGCGATCAGCGTCGCTGATCGAACCACCGGCGCGCAAGGCCAACTGGCTGGCGCGCTGCATGGCATCGTCGATCGAACTCAGTACGCTTTCTTCGTTGGTCAGGGAGTTCTTCAGGCTGGTGACGTTGCCGCTGAACTGGCCCAGCATGTCTTTTTGCTGTTGCAGCAACAACAAGCGCGCCGCCGCTACCGGATCATCCGCGGCGGTTTGCACACGCACACCGGAGCTGGCCTGCTCCTGGGCCTTGACCACACTGGAGTAGTTATCCGAATACTTGGTGGAGCTGGTTTCAAAATATTGAGCAGTAGAAATACGCATCGTCCCAGGCTCCCTTAAAG
>NZ_JBOICG010000276.1:0-10660 GCF_050739995.1 Pseudomonas sp.
GTGTATGACTTCATCCTGTTCGGCACGTTGCTGCCGGAGATCGGCCGGCATTTTGGCTGGGGTGAAGTGGAGCAAGCCGAGATCGCGACATGGGTGGCGGTGGGCACGGCGGTGGTCGCCTTTGCCATTGGGCCCGTGGTCGATAAGTTGGGGCGGCGCAAAGGCATTATCTTTACCGTCGCAGGTTCCGCGTTGTGTTCGGCGCTGACGGCGATTGGTGGGGCGTGGGGTAAGTCGCCGCTGATCCTGATCCGTTCGTTGGGTGGTCTGGGCTATGCCGAGGAAACCGTCAACGCCACGTATTTGAGCGAGCTGTATGGCGCTTCGCAAGATCCGCGTCTGACCAAGCGTCGTGGCTTCATCTACAGCCTGGTGCAGGGCGGTTGGCCGGTCGGTGCGTTGATCGCCGCCGGGTTGACCGCGTTGTTGCTGCCGATCATCGGCTGGCAGGGCTGCTTCATTTTCGCTGCGATCCCGGCCATCGTGATCGCGATCATGGCGCGCAAGCTCAAGGAAAGCCCGCAGTTCCAAATCCACCAACGCATCAGCGAACTGCGAAAAAACGGCGCGGTGAAAGAAGCACAAAACGTCGCCGTGACCTACGGCGTGGACTACGACGAACACAGTAAGGCCGGTCTCAAAGCTGCGTTCCGTGGCCCGGCCCGTCGCGCCACCTTGGTGATCGGCGCCGCGCTGTTGCTCAACTGGGCGGCAATCCAGGTGTTCAGCGTGCTCGGCACTTCGGTGATCGTCAGCGTGCATCACATCTCGTTCGAAAACTCGCTGATCATCCTGGTGCTGTCCAACCTGGTGGGTTACTGCGGTTACCTCAGCCACGGCTGGATGGGCGACAAGATTGGCCGCCGCAACGTGATCGGCCTGGGCTGGATGCTCGGTGGGTTGTCGTTTGCCGGGATGCTGTTTGGCCCGAGCAACATGCCGATGGTGGTCGGGTTGTACAGCCTGGGCCTGTTCTTCCTGATCGGGCCGTACTCGGCGGCGCTGTTTTTCATCAGTGAAAGTTTCCCCACCAGCATCCGCGCGACAGGTGGCGCGATCATCCATGCCATGGGGCCGATTGGTGCCGTGGTCGCAGGCTTTGGCGCGACCCAGGTGTTGTCCGCCGGCAGTGACTGGCAAACCGCCGCGCTGTGGTTCGGCGCATTGCCCTGCTTCTTGTCCGGAGCCCTGATGTTTGCCGCGCGTCATGTGCGCCCGGAAACTGTCCAGTAAGGAGTGTTCGATGAGTCATAAAGTTGCCTTGATTACCGGTGCCGCCAGCGGTATCGGTCAAGCCCTTGCCGTGGCCTATGCACGCAGCGGCGTGGCGGTGGTCGGTGGGTACTACCCGGCCGACCCCCATGATCCGCAGACCACGATTTCTCTGGTGGAAGAGGCGGGCGGTAAGTGCCTGATGTTGCCGCTCGACGTGGGTGACACGGCTTCGGTGGACGCACTGGCGGCCCAGGCCGTGGAGCATTTCGGGCGCCTGGATTACGCCGTGGCCAATGCCGGCCTGCTACGCCGCGCACCGCTTCTGGAGATGACCGATGAGCTGTGGAACGAGATGCTCAATGTCGACCTCACGGGAGTGATGCGCACCTTCCGCGCGGCGGCTCGATACATGGGCGAGGGCGGCGCGCTGGTGGCGATTTCATCGATTGCCGGTGGTGTGTATGGCTGGCAGGAGCACAGTCACTATGCCGCAGCGAAGGCTGGCGTACCGGGGTTGTGCCGGTCGCTGGCGGTGGAATTGGCGCCCAAGGGAATCCGTTGCAACGCGGTGATTCCTGGGTTGATCGAGACGCCGCAGTCTCTCGATGCGAAGAACTCGCTGGGGCCGGAAGGCTTGGCCAAAGCGGCGCGCGCGATTCCATTGGGTCGGGTAGGACGGGCGGATGAAGTGGCGTCGCTGGTACAGTTTTTGACCAGTGATGCCTCCAGCTACCTGACCGGCCAGAGCATCGTCATCGACGGTGGCCTGACCGTACGCTGGCCTGACTAAGGGGTGTACTGAATCCAAATGTGGTAGGGGGCTTGCCCCCGATGGCAGTGGTTCAGACAAAGCAACTGTGACTGATACACCGCTATCGGGGGCAAGCCCCCTCCCACATTGGATCTGTGTTTGTTCTTGGAGGTTTTGTATGAACCAACTGACCAACCGCCGCGCCGTGATCACCGGCGCCGGCAGCGGCATCGGTGCCGCCATTGCTCGTGCCTACGCCAGCGAAGGTGCGCGTTTGTTGTTGGCTGACCGCAATGCGGCGAACCTCGCCGAAACCGCGATCAGTTGCCGTGACCTCGGCGCCGAGGTCGTCGAATGCCTGACCGATGTCGGCAGCGTCGAAGGCGCCCAGGCCAGTGTCGACCGCTGTGTGGAGCACTTCGGTGGCATCGATATCCTGGTCAACAACGCCGGCATGCTCACCCAGGCACGCTGCGTCGACCTGTCCATCGAGATGTGGAACGACATGCTGCGCATCGACCTCACCAGTGTATTCGTCGCCAGCCAGCGTGCCTTGCCCCATATGCTCGCGCAGCGCTGGGGACGGATCATCAATGTGGCCTCGCAACTGGGCATCAAGGGCGGTGCCGAACTGACCCATTACGCGGCGGCCAAGGCTGGGGTCATCGGCTTTACCAAGTCCTTGGCGCTGGAAGTGGCCAAGGATAATGTGCTGGTCAATGCCATTGCCCCAGGGCCGATCGAGACGCCATTGGTGGGTGGTATCAGCGAGGACTGGAAACGCGCCAAGGCGGCCGAATTGCCTCTGGGGCGCTTCGGCCTGGCTGATGAAGTGGCGCCTACCGCCGTGCTGCTCGCCAGCGAGCCAGGTGGCAACCTGTTCGTCGGCCAGACCCTGGGCCCGAACTCCGGCGATGTCATGCCATGAGCGGGGTGTAGTCATGTGCGGACTTTGTGGCTTGCTCGGCGAAGACCTGCACTGGAGCGACCCCTTGGGCGATGAGCTGCCCAGGCGCCGCGAGCGTCTGCGTCGGATCGCGGCGATCAATCAGGTGCTCGCGGTGTTCCGACTCAAGGTCGAGGATTTTCAGGGCGCTTCTTATCTGCTGCTCGGCGCCACCGGCAAGCAGGCGTTGGCGAGTGGCCTGGATCAGCTGTGGTTGGCGGCCGAAAGCATGCTTGGGCGACCGCTGGACCCGCTTGATCCACGTTTGCTTGATCACTTGGAGTCAGCATGAGCATCGCCCTCAACGTCATAACCGGCTTCCTCGGCAGTGGTAAAACCACTTTGCTCAAGCGCCTGCTGCGGGACGAAAGCCTCGGCGACACGGCGTTGCTGATCAACGAGTTCGGCGATGTCGGCATCGATCATCTGCTGGTGGAAGAAGTTGCTCCGGACACCGTGCTGCTGCCCAGCGGCTGCGTGTGCTGCTCGATTCGTGGCGAGTTGAAAGAGGCGCTGCTCGGCCTGTTGCAACGTCGCGAGCGCGGTGAAATCCCGGCCTTCAAGCGAGTGATCCTGGAAACCACCGGCCTGGCCGACCCGGCGCCGATCCTCGCCACCTTGAACAACGATGTGCAACTGCGCGGGCGTTTTCATATCGGTCTGGTGATTACCTTGGTTGACGCCAGCCACGCCGAACTGCAAGAGCGCTTGCACCCGGAGTGGCTGGCCCAGGTTGCCGCGGCTGATCGGCTGCTGCTGAGCAAGACGGACCTGGCGGGCGACTGCGAGCCATTGCGTGCGCACCTGCGGGCGCTCAACGCCGGTACGCCGATCCTTGATACTCATGAGGTTCACAGCGGTGATCAATTATTGCTCGGCGAAGGTTTACGCAGCACCGAACCTGCTGCTGAAGTGAGCCGCTGGCAACTGCATCACGCCACAACGACTTCCCACGGTACGGCGCAGGTGTGTTGCCTGACCTTCGACCAACCGTTGGACTGGATCGGCTTCGGGGTGTGGTTATCGATGCTGTTAAGATGCCATGGCGAACGAATCCTTCGTGTCAAAGGACTGCTCAGCGTGAATGCAAGCTCGGCCCCCATCGTCATTCATGGCGTGCAGCATTGCCTGCATGCTCCGGTTCACTTGCCCGCATGGCCTGGCAGTGACCGGCAATCACGCCTGGTTTTTATCCTGCGTGGCCTTGAGCCGGCGCTGTTGCGTCGCTCCTTTGAGGTGTTTTCACGGCGGTTCGCGGCATGATCACCTTACGTGTTCTGGGCACTTCGGTGACCCTGCTCGAATGCTTGCGCGTGCGTGCCGAACAGGAGCTGGGCATTCGCCTGGTGTACCAGGTGCATGATGTCGAGCAAGCCCAACGTATCGCCGTCATGCAGCCTGACAGCTACGACCTGTACGACCAGTGGTTCCACAACGTCGACTTCGTGTGGCCGGCGCGGGCGATCCAGCCCATCGACACCCGGCGTATTGCGCTGTGGCATGAGATCAACGACCTGCCCAAGCGCGGTCGTCTGTCGACCCATGATCGCCTGGGCAGCGGCAGTGTGCCCAGTGAGCGCTTGTTCGTGCAGCACGACGGCAGCCTAGGCAGCACCGTGACTGAACGCATCAGCATGCTGCCGCTGACCCATAACGCCGACAGCTTCGCCTACCGTCCCGAGCGCTTGCCTGAGGGTTTCAGTCATGGCAATGAAAGCTGGGGCTGGCTACTGGACCCGGCCTGGCGCGCGCGCACCGCACTGCAAAGCGACGCCGCCATCGGTGCCCTCGATGCTGCTTTGGCGGTGCAGGGCGCGGGCCTGGCGCAGTTCAAGGATATCGGCAACATGAGCATCGAAGAGATCGATGTACTCGCCGATATCTTGGTGCGCAAGCAGAAGGAAGGGCACTTCGCTGCATTTTGGTCAGATGATGAAGAGGCCGCGCAATTGATGCTCAGCCCGAGTATCGATATCCAGAGCCTATGGTCGCCGACCTTGATGCGCCTGCATCGCGCCGGGGTGAAATACCGCCTGGCGGTGCCTCGCGAAGGCTATCGCGCCTGGTTTGGCGGCTTGTCGTTGTCGCGTCATGCCCAAGGCCCGGTGTTGGATGCGGCCTATGCCTACCTCAATTGGTGGCTGTCAGGCTGGCCCGGAGCGGTGATGGCCCGCCAGGGTTACTACATCGGCAACCCGGCGCGCAGCCGCGATCACTTGAGCAGCGCTGAATGGGATTACTGGTACGCCGGCAAGCCTGCGCGGGAGGAACTGCCGGGCAGTGATGGCTTGCCCCTGATCGATGTGGGCGAAGTGCGAGATGGCGGTTCTTATGAACAACGCATGGGGCATATCGCGGTATGGAATTCGGTAATGGATGAGCATAACTACCTCGTGCGGCGCTGGGGGGACTTCATGCGCGCGCGCAGCGCTTGATCCTGCTACACCTTTGTCGCCAGAAAAATGACGCTAAAGTTCCAGGTTTTATTGGGTGTACTTATCCCAGGTCCCAGCTAATCTGCTAAAACAGAATATTCAATCAAAATGAATGTTTTTTTGACGCCAGGTCAGCAGTCGTCAGGGATCAGTATGACAAAGGGACGGATTGGCAGAGAGCGGCGAACACTGCCCGAGGGCACTGCGATGAGGTGGCGCCACACATTCCAAACCCGCATTGCAGGGGTGCTGGCGCTGTTGCTGCTGGTGGTGGTGGCGGCCACTTACTTTGCCGTCAAGGCTGCTACCACTCGCGCCGTGGAGAACCAGGCCGAGGTGCAGCTGGAAACCGGTCGCCAAGTGTTCGAACGCCTGCTGGACTTGCGCGGGCGTCGACTGCAATACGGGTTGGACTGGCTCACCGTCGATGGCCCTTTCAAGCAAGCCGTGGTCGATGGCGGCACCGAACCGATCCTGACCGTGTTGCGTCGCCACGGCACCGGTATCAGCTCCAGCGAGGTCTTTGTGCTGGGCCTGGATGGCCAGGTCATGGTCAGTACCCTGCCGTTACTCAGCCGTGGCCAGTTGTTTCCCTATGACGATGTATTGCGCCAGGCGCGGCGCAGTGGCCAACAAATGTTGATCGTGGCCATGGACGGGCAGCCTTATCTGCTGGTGCAGGATGAGGTCCTCTATCCGCAGCCCATTGCCCGAGTGGTCATGGGCTTTCCCATGGACACGAAGTTCGCCAATGAACTGCGTTCCATGAGCAACCTGGAGGTATCGTTTCTCAGTGTGCAGAACGGTCAAGTCGGCGATCTGTTCACCACTCAGCCCTACGAACATCAGGCCAGCATCATCGATAGCCTGCGTGACGTGCAGTTGAACCCCGAAGCGCAGTTCAGCGTGTTTTATGGGCAGCGCGTGCTCAGCCAGGTGTTGTCACTGGCCAATACCGGCGACGGCGACCAGGTGCGTGTATTGCTGCAAAGCCCGCTGGACCACGCGTTGGAATCCTTTGCACCGCTGGACCGGCAATTTCTCGGGATTGCCTTGGCCGTGCTGTTGGTTTCGCTGGCGGCAGCGCTGCTGATGGCGCGTCGCGTGTCGCGGCCACTCAATGCGTTGGTGGTGGCGGCCGAGCGGATCGGTGCCGGTGACTACCGCACAGTGGTGCAGGTGCGCAGCCACGACGAATTTGGTTTGCTGGCCCGGGCTTTCAATGCGATGCAAAGTGGCATTGCCGTGCGTGAACGGCAGCTGGCCCATAACGCCTTGCATGACTCGCTTACCGGCCTGCCCAATCGCGCCCTGGCGATGGAGCGCCTGGGCAGTGCTATCAGCGCGCAACGCCCGGTGGTGTTGCTGTACATCGGCATCGAAAACTATCGGTTGATCAATGAAGGCTTCGGCCCTGAAGGTGTCGAAGACATGTTACGCGAAGCCAGCCGCTGTCTGTCCATGAGCCTGCTCGCGAGCGACACCGCCGCACGTCTCGCTGGCAGCGAGTTTCTGCTATTGCTGGAAAACACCGAGATCGACCGCGCCGTGGCCCGTGCCGACCGGCTATATGGGCTGCTCACTGAGCCTCAGCGTATCGGCCATGATGAAGTGCGTCATGAGGTCAGCATTGGTATCGCCGCGTACCCCGCCGACGGCCAACTGGTGGAAGAGTTGATCAGCCGCGCCGCCATCGCCCGGCATGATGCGGCGACCTCGCCGGGCCATTTGCAAATCTACCAACAAGACCGCGACTTGGCCCACCAGCGCCAGATCACCCTGATCCGCGACTTGCGCCGCGCGGTGATCGAGGGTGAATTGTTCCTGTGTTACCAGCCCAAGCTCGACCTCAACCACGGCCACGTGCGCCAGGCCGAAGCGCTGTTGCGCTGGCAACATCCGACCCTGGGCCAGGTGTCGCCCACCGAATTCATCCCCCTGGCCGAGCGCACCGGCAGCATGGGCGCCCTGACCTTATGGGTCATCGAAGAAGCGATCCGGCAAATTGCCGAATGGGAGCAACGGGGTTTGCATATCCAGCTGTCGGTTAATATCTCAGTGGCCGACCTGGCCGATGACGACCTGGCCATTCGCGTCACGGCTTTGCTGATGCAATACGACGTGGCCGCCGAGCAACTGATCTTTGAGATCACCGAAAGCGCGATCATGCACAACCCGCAGCAGGCCCTCAGCGTGCTGGAGCAACTGCGCGGTTGCGGCATCAGTCTTTCGGTGGATGACTTTGGTACCGGCTATTCGTCCCTGGCGCAATTGCAGCGTTTGCCGGTGCAGGAGTTGAAGATTGACCAGTCGTTTGTGCGCAATCTCGACAGCACCACGGGTGATGGCGTGATCGTGCGTTCGACTATCGAAATGAGCCACAACCTGGGGCTCAAGGTGGTGGCCGAGGGCGTGGAGTTCGAGCCCAGCCTGAAATTGCTCAAACAGTGGAAGTGCGACACCGCCCAGGGCTACCTGATCAGCCGGCCGTTGAATGCCATGGCCTTCGAGATGTGGATGCGGCGTGAGCGGGTGTCGGTCTAGCGACTGGCATTGTTAAATGTGGGAGGGGGCTTGCCCCCGATGACGGAGTGTCAGTCACTGCAGAGGTTGACTGAACCACTGCAATCGGGGGCAAGCCCCCTCCCACATTGAGTCCAGAGCAGGGCATGAAAAAAGGCGGCTACCTGTAAAGGTAGCCGCCTTTGTCTTGCCGCCGGTATTGCTTAGTCCGGCAGTTTGAACGCCATCACGTAGTCACCCTGCTTGGTGCCCAGGGAGCCGTGACCGCCGGCCATGACCAGCACATATTGCTTGCCGTCCTTGCCGGTATAGGTCATCGGGGTGGTTTGCGCGCCTGCTGGCAGGCGGCCTTCCCACAGTTGCTTGCCGTTTTTCACGTCATAGGCACGCAGGTACTGGTCCAGGGTGCCGCTGAGGAACGCTACACCACCGGCAGTGGTGAACGTGCCGCCCAGGCTAGGTACGCCCATGGTCAGCGGGACCGGAACCGGTGAGCTGTCGCGCACGGTGCCGTTCTTGTGCATCCAGATGGTTTTGTGGGTGGTCAGGTCGACCGCCGCCACATAACCCCAGGCCGGCGCTTGGCACGGCAGGCCCATCGGCGACAGCAGCGCTTCGAGGATCACGCCGTAGGGCGCGCCTTTGTTCGGCTGTACGCCTTCGGTTTCGCTCACGCGAGGGCCTTGCTTGGCGATGTCGGCAGCCGGGATCAGTTTCGATTTGAACGCCATGTAGCTTGGGTTCACGAAGGCGATCTGGCGGACCGGATCGACGGAGATACCACCCCAGTCGAACACGCCGAAGTTACCTGGGTACACGATCGAGCCTTGCAGCGATGGCGGCGTGAAGGGGCCGTCATAGCGCATCGACTTGAAGTCGATCCGGCAGATCAGTTGGTCGAACGGTGTCACGCCCCACATATCGCGCTCTTTGAGCGGCGGTGGCATGAAGTTCAGGTCGGACTTCGGTTGGGTCGGGGAGGTGTGATCACCGGCCACTGCGCCTTGCGGTACAGGGATTTCGTTGATCGGCACGACCGGTTGACCATTGCTGCGGTCCAGCACGTAGATGCTGCCTTGCTTGGTCGATGCCATTACCGCTTGCTTGACGCCGTCAGCGGTCTTGATGTCGATCAGCGAAGGCTGGCCGCCCACGTCCATGTCCCACAGGTCATGGTGAGTGAACTGGAAGGTCCACTTCACGTGGCCGGTGTCGATGTCCAGCGCGGTCAGGCCGGCGCTGTACTTCTCGGAGGCCGGGGTACGGTCGCCGCCATACTGGTCGGGCATCTGGTTGCCCATCGGCAGGTACAGCATGCCGAGTTTTTCATCGACGCTGAACATGGACCACATGTTCGGCGAGTTGCGGGTGTAGGTCTTGCCTTCGGCCAACGGGGTAGTGTCGTCCGGGTTGCCGCTGTCCCAGTTCCACACCAGCTTGCCGGTGTGCACGTCGAACGCGCGGATCACGCCGCTTGGCTCGTCGGTGGAGACGTTGTCGGTCACGTGACCGCCGATCACGACCAGGTTTTTGGTCACGGCCGGTGGCGAAGTGGAGTAGTAACCGCCTGGGGCGAAGCTGCCAATGTTGGCACGCAGGTCGACCTGGCCTTTGTCACCGAAGTCTTCGCACATCTTGCCGGTGTCGGCGTTCAGGGCGATCAGACGGGTGTCGGCAGTCGGTACGAAAATGCGTTTCGGGCACACGGCGCTGACGGGCGCGGTGCTGGCGCTGCCGGTAGGGCTCTGCTCAGAAGCGTACACGGCGTCATCGTGATACGACACGCCACGGCAGGTCATGTGCGCCCAGCCTTTGAAGCTCGCCGCACCTTGGGTGCTGAGTTTCGGGTCGAAGCGCCAGATTTCCTTGCCGGTGTCCGGGTCCAGGGCAATCACCTGGCTGTGCGGCGTGCACACGTAGAGCATGCCGTTGACTTTCAGCGGGGTGTTTTCCGCGGTGGTTTCACCGGGATCGCCTGGGCCAGGGATGTCACCGGTACGGTAAGTCCAGGCCGGTACCAGCTTGTGAGCGTTTTCCGGGGTGATCTGCGCCAGTGGCGAGTAACGGTCACCGAAAGCCGAGCGGCCATAGGAGTTCCACTCACCGTCGGCCTGGCTCGGCGCTGCACTGGCCATGCCCGGTACGGCGTCGCGGTCCAGTTGGCCGGTCTTGACCATCTCACCTGGGTTGGTGAATTGGCTGGCCAAGGCGGTAGCACCCGCCAGCACTACGGCTACGCTCAGCGCGCCAGTGCCCAGCGGAGCGGCTTGGCCACGCAGCAGCGGGCGGCGGAACCACGGGAGCAGCATGACGATGCCCAAGGCGAACAACAGGGCCAGACGTGGCACCAACTGCCACCAGTCCAGGCCGACTTCCCACAGTGCCCACACGGTACTGGCGAACAGCACCAGTGCGTACAGGCCCAGCGCAGCTCGGCGGGTGGCCAGCAGCAAAACGCCGGTCAAGGCGATGCCGATACCGGCCAGCAGGTAATACAGCGACCCGCCGAGCATGCTCAGCTTGACGCCACCGGCCAACAAGGCCAGGCCCATGATCAGCAGCAAGACGCCTAGCAGCCTGGGCAGCAGGCGGCTTGGGCTTGAGGCACCATCAGTGCTCATAGTGTGTTTCTCCGTTACGTTGGAATTATGTAACCCCGTGCTTCACTGTAGATGACGATTCGGCGCGGGCTTGGTTCATCGTTGTTTTTGCTTTTTCTTGGGATCGCGGGGTTATCCACAGGCGGACGATTTATTCCCAGGCGCAGGTCGGGATAAGACAGCGCTGTCT
>NZ_JBOICG010000277.1:0-16759 GCF_050739995.1 Pseudomonas sp.
CGCCACCCAGCGCGGGACAAGCCCGCTCACTACATGCGGCAGATTTTCTTAACTGGCTGGCATTAGGGCAAGCCCCCTCCCACAGAAGGTTTGGGTGTGTGGGAGATTTGAGGTCAGTCTTCGGTGATCGGCAGTACGTAGTTCTTGAACTCCGTATCTTCACGAAACCCGATCGACTCGTACGTCATGCGCGCCACGTCGTTATCAACGCTGGTCGACACCCGCAGCCGCACCGCATGGGTTTCCTTGGCCATTTTCTTCGCTGTGCGCATCAGGTTGTCCGCGACCAATTGGCGGCGGGCGTCTTCGGCCACGTAGATGTCGTTGAGAATCCACACGCGCTTGAGTGACAGCGACGAAAAGCTTGGGTACAGCTGGCAGAACCCAAGCAGTTTGTTGTCGTCATCATCCGCCAAGGCCAGGTAAATCACCGATTCCTTGCGCCGCAGGCGCTTTTCCAGGAAGTCACGCGATGAGTCCGGGAACGGCAGCGCGCCATAGAACTCGCGATATTTGACGAACAGGGGCGTCAGCAGGTCCAGGTGTTCCAGGGTCGCTTGAGTAATCCGCATGTCAGGCCTCAACGTCTCAATGGGGGATGACCACACAAGCGGCCGTGACTCGATGCTGCCTAACGGCGCTAAAAAGCGCAATCGTGCCGCTATCGGTCATCCGGTGGGCTGAGTAGGAAATTCCCTTTCATCAGGTCGGGGTTATCCGACTCGATGGTCTGAACCTGCGCCTCGTCCTTGAGGTTGACCCCCGACAGCTGCCGGCGACACGCCTCTTTCATCAAGTAAAGCAGGCGATGGGCCGCCATGCCGTAGCTCAAGCCTTCCAGGCGCACATTGGAGATGCAGTTTCGGTAGGCATCGGTAAGGCCAACCTTGGGGTTGTAGGTGAAATACAGCCCCAGGCTGTCGGGCGAACTCAGCCCGGGTCGTTCGCCGATCAGGATTACGGTCATCTTGGCACCGAGCAGTTGCCCGATTTCGTCGGCGACGGCCACGCGGCCTTGTTCCACCAGAATGACCGGCGACAAGGACCAGCCTTCAGTGTGGGTCTGTTCCTCCATCCGTGTAAGAAACGGCATGGTGTGTTTATGCACCGCCAGCGCCGACAAACCATCGGCGACGACGACGGCCAGGTCGACGCCGCCCGGGTTGGCGTCGGCGTAGTCCCGCAATTGTTGAGCTGATTCCTCACTCAGGCGCCGCCCCAGGTCTGGGCGTTGCAGGTAAAGGTGACGGTCGGCGGCGGCACTGTGCAGCAACAGGCTGTCACGCCCGCGTTCGGCCAACTGGCTGCTCAGGCCGCCATGGTCGAAGGGCAAATGCACGGCATCGCGCGCCTGGGCGTGGGCGAATTGGAAATCCAGCTGTGCGTTGGTGGGGATGCTGGTGCCGGTGCGGCCCAGGGCAATACGCGCCGGTGTGAGGCGGCGCAGTTCCAGCCAGGGGTTGTCGGGCAGTTCGAGTGATTGCACGGGCGGCTCCTTCATCCCAATTGCGCCAAGGCGTGGCGAAACGCTGGTGGCAGGCTGTTGCCGAAGTGCACCTTGCCGTCGGCTTGCGTGAAGATGCCCATTTTCGCCAGCCATTGTTCAAACTCCGGCGCCGGCTTCAGCCCCAAGGTTTGGCGGGCGTACAGGGCATCGTGAAACGACGTGGTCTGGTAATTGAGCATGATGTCGTCGGAGCCGGGGATTCCCATGATGAAGTTGATCCCGGCCACACCCAGCAGGGTCAGCAAGGTGTCCATGTCGTCCTGGTCGGCTTCGGCGTGGTTGGTGTAGCAGATGTCACAACCCATCGGCACGCCGAGCAACTTGCCGCAGAAGTGGTCTTCGAGCCCGGCGCGAATAATCTGCTTACCGTTGTACAGGTACTCCGGGCCGATGAATCCTACGACCGTGTTCACCAAGAACGGTTTGAAATGCCGCGCCACGGCGTAGGCCCGGGTTTCACAGGTTTGCTGGTCGACGCCAAAGTGCGCGTTGGCCGACAAGGCACTGCCCTGGCCGGTTTCGAAATACATCAGGTTCTGGCCGAGGGTGCCACGCTTCAGGCTCAGGCCCGCTTCGTACCCTTCCTGCAGCACGCTCAGGTTGATGCCGAAACTGGCGTTGGCCGCCTCGGTGCCGGCAATCGACTGAAACACCAGGTCCAGCGGCACGCCACGGTTGATGGCCTCGATGGAGGTAGTGACGTGGGTCAGCACGCAGGCTTGGGTCGGGATTTCGTAGCGTTGGATGATCGCGTCGAGCATTTCCAGCATGGCGCAGATCGAGGCGATGCTGTCGGTCGCCGGGTTGATGCCGATCATGGCATCGCCGTTGCCGTAGAGCAGGCCGTCGAGAATGCTGGCGGCAATGCCTGCGGGTTCATCGGTGGGGTGGTTGGGTTGCAGACGGGTGGATAAACGCCCGCGCAAGCCCATGGTGCCGCGAAACTGCGTGACCACACGGATCTTTTGCGCCACCAGAACCAGGTCCTGCACGCGCATGATCTTCGACACGGCAGCGGCCATTTCCGGTGTCAGCCCTGGCGCCAGGGAGCGTAGGGATTGTTCGTCGGCGGCATCGCTGAGCAGCCAGTCGCGCAGGCCGCCGACCGTCAGGTGGCTGACGGGGGCAAACGCCTGTTTATCGTGGGTGTCGATGATCAGTCGGGTGACTTCATCGCTTTCGTAAGGGATCAGCGCTTCTTCGAGGAAGTGTTTCAACGGAATATTCGCCAGCGCCATTTGCGCGGCCACGCGTTCGCCGTCGTTTTGCGCCGCGACGCCCGCGAGGAAATCCCCGGAGCGTGCGGGGCTGGCCTTGGCCATCACGTCCTTGAGGCTGTCGAAACGGTAGGTGTGTGCACCCACCGCGTGGGAAAAACTTGCCATACAGTGTCTCCTTGGCGACGCGGGCAACAAGTGGGTAAAGCGCCCGCGTCGAGGTTTACGGCTATCAGTGCAAGGCGGCTTCTGCGGCCTGGATCGCCGCGAATTCCTCTTCCGGCGTGCCTGCTACCAAGTGATGCCGGCTGTAGAAAGCAAAGTAAGCAATTAATACTCCATAGATGATCGCTGCGCCAATCACGACGCGCGGATCGACCAGGAAGCCCGCCACCACGGCCACGCAGGCCAGTACCAGCGCGATGCCCGAAGTAAAAATCCCGCCCGGTGTGCGGTACGGACGGTCCATTTTGGGGCGGCGGATGCGCAAGGTGATGTGCGCGGCCATCATCAGCACGTAGGAAATGGTCGCGCCAAACACCGCGACCAGGATCAGCAAATCACCCTGGCCGGTCAGCGACAGGCCGAAACCGATGATGCCGGGGATCACCAGCGCCAATACCGGTGCTTTGCTTTTATTGGTCTGGGACAGTTTGCGCGGCAGGTAACCGGCGCGAGACAAGGCGAAAATCTGCCGCGAATAGGCGTAGATAATCGAGAAAAAGCTGGCGATCAGCCCGGCCAGGCCGACCAGGTTGACGAAGCTGCCCATCCAGGTCGAGCCGCCGTAGGACAACGCCAGCGCTTCAACCAGTGGGTTGCCTGACTTGATCAGTGCGTAAGTGCCCGCGCCGCCCGGCGCAATCACCAGGATCAACAGGGCAAAACTGGTGAGCACCACGATGGCGCCGATCAGGCCCCGTGGTAGGTCGCGTTTGGGGTTCTTGGTTTCTTCGGCAGCCAGGGGCACTCCCTCTACAGCGAGGAAAAACCAGATCGCATAAGGGATCGCCGCCCACACGCCGACGTAGCCGAATGGCAGGAAGGTGCTGGCGCCCTTGGCTTCGGTCACCGGAATATCCAGCAGGTTGGCCACGTTGAAGTGCGGCACCATCGACACCAGGAACACGCCCAAGGCAATCGCGGCCACGGCGGTAATGACAAACATCAGCTTCAGGGCTTCGCCCACACCAAAGATGTGGATGCCGATAAAGATGATGTAGAACGCCAGGTAAATCATCCAGCCGCCAATGCCGAACAGCGACTCGCAATACGCGCCGATAAACACCGCGATGGCGGCGGGCGCGATGGCGTATTCGATAAGGATCGCGGTGCCCGTGAGGAAGCCACCCCAGGGGCCGAAGGCGCTACGTGCAAAACCGTAGCCGCCACCGGCTGTAGGAATCATGGAAGACAGTTCGGCCAGGGAAAAGCACATGCACAGGTACATGGTGGCCATCAGCAATGTGGCGAGGAACATACCGCCCCAGCCCCCTTGGGCCAGGCCGAAGTTCCAACCGGCGTAATCGCCGGAGATCACATAGGCAACGCCGAGGCCGACCAGCAGCACCCATCCGGCGGCGCCTTTTTTCAGTTCGCGTTGTTGGAAATATTGGGAGTCGACTTTTTCGAAGTCGACAGAAGAACTTGTAGGTTCGCTAGACATGGAAAGTACCGTCCGTTCTTATTGTTTTAACTCGGCAAAGATGTGCCGGATGCAGTCGCAAGTACTTATATCGATCTAAGTGTGGGAGGGGGCTTGCTCCCGATGGCGGTATGTCAGTCACTTAATGCTTAGCTGACCCACTGCTATCGGGAGCAAGCCCCCTCCCACATTTGATTGCATTTCAAATGTGGGAGGTGGTTGTTAGTTAGAAGAAGCCCAACGGATTAATGTCGTAACTCACCAGCAAGTTTTTAGTTTGCTGGTAATGATCCAACATCATCTTATGAGTTTCACGGCCCACACCGGACTTCTTGTAACCGCCAAACGCGGCGTGCGCCGGGTACAGGTGGTAGCAGTTGGTCCATACGCGACCGGCCTTGATCGCGCGGCCCATGCGGTAGGCGCGGTTGATGTCGCGGGTCCACACACCGGCGCCCAGGCCGAACTCGGTGTCGTTGGCGATTGCCAGGGCTTCAGCTTCGTCCTTGAAGGTGGTGATGCTCACCACTGGGCCGAAGATTTCTTCCTGGAACACGCGCATTTCGTTGGTGCCTTTGAGCAAGGTCGGCTGGATGTAATAGCCGCCAGCCATATCGCCGCTGAGCTGCTCGACCTTGCCGCCAGTCAGTAGCTGCGCGCCTTCGCCTTTGGCGATTTCCAGGTAAGACAGGATCTTGTCGAACTGCTGCTCGGACGCCTGGGCGCCGACCATGGTGTCGGTGTCCAGGGGATCGCCGCGTTTGATCTGCTCGATTTTCTTCATCACCACTTTCATGAAGTCGTCGTAGATCGACTCTTCTACCAGTGCGCGGGATGGGCAGGTGCACACCTCGCCTTGGTTGAAGAACGCCAGCACCAAGCCTTCGGCGGCTTTCTCAATAAAGGACGGCTCGGCTTTCATGATGTCGGCAAAGAAGATGTTCGGCGACTTGCCGCCCAGCTCCACGGTGGAGGGAATGATGTTCTCGGCGGCGCACTTCATGATGTGCGAGCCCACCGGGGTGGAACCGGTGAAGGCGATCTTGGCGATACGCTTGCTGGTCGCCAGGGCTTCGCCCGCTTCTTTGCCGAAACCGTGCACCACGTTCAGCACGCCCGGTGGCAGCAGGTCTCCGATCAGTTCCATCAGCACGTTGATGCCCAACGGGGTTTGCTCGGCAGGCTTGAGCACCACGCAGTTACCAGCGGCCAGGGCGGGGGCGAGTTTCCAGGCGGCCATCAGCAGCGGGAAGTTCCACGGGATGATCTGGCCGACCACGCCCAGCGGTTCATGGAAGTGGTAGGACGCAGTGAGTTCGTTGATTTCGGCGCTGGTGCCTTCCTGGGCGCGGATGCAGCCGGCGAAGTAGCGAAAGTGGTCGGCGGCCAGTGGGATGTCGGCGTTGAGGGTTTCACGCACGGCCTTGCCGTTGTCCCAGGTTTCGGTGATGGCCAGCAGTTCGAGGTTCTGTTCGATACGGTCGGCGATTTTCAACAGCACCAGCGAGCGGTCCTGAGCCGAGGTCTTGCCCCAGGCGTCAGCGGCGGCATGCGCGGCATCCAACGCCTTGTCGATGTCTTTGGCGGTGGAGCGGGGGAAATCGGCGATAGGCTTGCCGTTGACCGGCGAGGTGTTGGTGAAATAGTTGCCATCGACCGGGGCAACGAATTCGCCACCGATGTAGTTGCCGTACTTGGCCTTGAACGAAACGAGCGCGCCTTCAGTACCGGGGTGTGCGTAACGCATGGTGGGTATCTCCTGGCTTTTATGTTTATTGGAGTGCAGCGCAAAGCGCTTGATAAAGCGTAGAGCAAAGGTCGGGCCACTGCGTTGCAGCTCAGTTAAATCAAGGGTTTAGGGTTTGTGGCAGGGCGTTCATGTGGCACGCCTGAGACAGTCTGGGTGACAGTTTGTGCCACAAGCGGTACAGCCTGTGACCGATGAGTCGGCCCGGGATTGCATTGGCCGGATGGCTGGGGGATGCTGGCCGTTCTCACGCAGGGAGAATAATAAGAACATGCACAACGATCATTTCAGTCGCCATGCCCAGCAAGTCTTGACCGTCACCCGTGGACAAGACCTTTCCCAAGGCCCGGGCAGCGACCCGTCCATCGCCCGCTCCTGGCTGCGTTGCCTGGAGGACTATCACCTCGACCCCGCGTTGACCATCGCCCCCACCGTGCTTGAACACGGCCGCCTGCTGGAAAGTCGCGAGCGTCTGCAGCAGGTGCTGCACATCGCCGGCAGTGAGATGAACAGCCTGCATCAGCAGTTGTCCGGCGCCGGCCACGCGGTGCTGCTCACCGATGCGCGCGGAGTCATCCTCAACTGTGTCACCGCGCCGTCCGAGCGCAAAATCTTCGAGCGGGCCGGGCTGTGGCTCGGTGCCGATTGGAGCGAAGCCTGCGAAGGTACCAATGGCATCGGCACCTGCCTGGTGGAGCGCCAGTCCCTGACCATTCACCGTGATGAGCATTTTCGTGGGCGCCATACCGGGCTGACCTGCTCGGCGAGCCCGGTGTTCGATCCCCATGGCGAATTGCTGGCGGTGCTGGATGTCTCATCGGCGCGGGAGGCCGTGTCGCGCCAGAGCCAGTTCCACACCATGGCGCTGGTGAACCTTTCGGCGAAGATGATCGAGAGTTGTTACTTCCTGCGGCATTTTGAAAACCACTGGTTATTAAGGTTTCACCTTCAAGCAGAGTCGGTGGGGTTGTTCAGCGAAGGCTTGCTGGCGTTCGATGGAGAAGGGCGCATCTGTGCGGTCAATCAGAGCACCTTGAACCTGTTGGGACAGGCTCGCGTCGGTTTGCTGGGGCAATCGGTGGAGGCGTTCTTCGAATGTTCTCTGGACCAGTTGCTCGGCCGCGCCAGCGCCAATGCCACGGCCAGTTGGCCGTTGCGCACGCGGGACGGGCGGCACCTGTTCGCGGCGTTGCGCGGCCAGCCGGTCCGTGTATCGGCACCGCCCGCCAGGCCAGTGACCCAAACGCCGCGCCTGCCGGGTATCTGCCTGGGCGACCCTGCGTTGCAGGAAGGGTTTCGCAAAGCCCTGCGCGTATTCGAGCGTGACGTACCGCTGCTGATCAATGGTGAAACCGGCTCCGGCAAGGAAGCCTTCGCCAAGGCCGTGCACCTGGCCAGCCAGCGCGCCGACCGTGCGTTTGTTGCGCTCAACTGTGCCGCCATCCCCGAAAGCCTGATCGAGAGCGAGCTGTTCGGCTATCGCGGCGGCAGCTTCACCGGGGCACTTAAGGATGGCATGCGTGGCAAGTTGCAACAGGCCGATGGCGGCACGTTGTTCCTGGATGAAATCGGCGACATGCCGCTGGCCTTGCAGACCCGTCTATTAAGGGTGTTGGAAGATCGTCTGGTGGTGCCCATCGGTGGTGAGCCCCAGGCAGTGAACGTCAGAATTATCAGCGCCACGCACCGTAATCTGCTTGAGCGCGTGCAGGACGGCAGCTTCCGCGAAGATTTGTATTACCGCCTCAATGGCTTGGAAATCGCCTTGCCGGCCTTGCGCGAGCGCACGGATAAGTCGCAGTTACTGGACTTCCTGTTGGCCCAAGAGGCGGGCGGGCAGACGGTATTGCTCGACCCGGCAGTGCGTGCGGCGCTCTTGGCTTTCGGCTGGCCGGGCAACGTTCGACAGTTGCGCACGGTGCTGCGCACCTTGGTGGCATTGTGTGATGAGGGGCGTGTGGGCCTTGAGGACTTACCCCTGTCTATTCGTCAGGCCCGGCCTGTGACGGTCGCCGAGGCCAAACCTGTGGATTCGCCGCTGGAAGACGCCGAGCGCCTGGTGCTGCTAACGGCCCTGGAGCAGCAACGCTGGCATATGACACAGACGGCGGAACAGTTGGGCGTCAGTCGCAACACGCTCTATAGAAAGCTGCGCAGACATGGTATTGCCCGTCACGCACTCAGCTAAAGAGTGCGATTTGCCCCTCCCTGCGCTAACCTGCCTCGATGTTTTACGAGGTCGACTATGCACATTCATATTCTCGGTATTTGCGGCACATTCATGGGTTCGATGGCGGTTCTGGCCAAAGAGCTGGGCCATCATGTCACTGGCTCCGATGCCAACGTTTATCCGCCCATGAGCACGCAACTCGAAGCCCAGGGCATCGAGCTGACCCAAGGCTACGACCCGTCGCAATTTGACCCGGTGCCCGACCTGGTGGTGATCGGCAATGCCATGGTGCGTGGCAACCCTGCGGTCGAATACGTGCTCAACAAAGGCTTGCCGTATGTGTCTGGCCCTCAATGGCTGGCGGACCATGTGCTGCAAGGCCGTTGGGTGCTCGCGGTTGCGGGTACCCACGGCAAGACCACCACCAGCAGCATGCTGGCCTGGGTGCTGGAGCACGCCGGCATGAGCCCTGGCTTCCTGATCGGCGGCGTACCGCAGAATTTCTCGGTGTCGGCGCGCCTGGGCGACACACCATTTTTCGTCATTGAGGCGGATGAGTACGACAGTGCGTTCTTCGACAAGCGTTCCAAGTTCGTTCACTACCGTCCGCGTACGGCGATCCTGAATAATCTTGAGTTTGATCACGCGGACATTTTCCCCGATTTGGCGGCGATCGAGCGGCAATTCCATCACTTGGTGCGCACCATTCCGAGCGAAGGCCTGGTCATCCACCCCACCACCGAGCCGGCCCTGCAGCGTGTGATCGAGATGGGCTGCTGGACCCCGGTGCAAACCACCGGTACGGGCGGGCAGTGGCAGGTCAAACTGCTGAGCGAAGACGGTTCTCGATTTGAAGTGCTGTTTAACGGCGAAGCCCAGGGCATTGTCGATTGGGCCATGACCGGCCAGCACAACGTCGCCAACGCCTTGGTGACGCTGGCTGCCGCACGGCATGTCGGCGTGGTGCCGTCGATGGGCATCGCCGCCTTGAGCGCCTTCAAGAGCGTCAAGCGCCGTATGGAAAAGGTCGCCGATGTGAATGGCGTCACTATCTACGATGATTTCGCTCACCACCCGACGGCGATTGCCACCACCCTTGATGGCCTGCGCAAGCGTGTCGGTAACGCGCCGATCATTGCGATTGTCGAGCCGCGCTCCAACTCCATGAAACTGGGCGCGCACCGCGATGGCTTGCCGGAAAGCGTCAACGACGCTGATCAGGTCGTCTGGTATGCGCCAACCAATCTGGGTTGGGACCTGCCGGCGATTGCAGCCCTGTGCACGATACCCTCCATCGTCTGCGACTCTATCGACGGCATCATCGAACACGTCAAGCATCAGGCCAAACCGGGTACCCACGTGGTAGTGATGAGCAACGGCGGCTTTGGTGGCCTGCACGGCAAATTGGCTGAGGCGCTGAAGTGAGCGGCCCCGAGCGCGTCACCCTGGCGATGACCGGTGCCTCCGGCGCGCCCTATGGTTTGCGCCTGCTCGATTGCTTGGTGCGCGAAGACCGCGAGGTGCACTTTCTGATCTCCAAGGCTGCGCAGTTGGTGATGGCAACCGAGACCGATGTCGCACTGCCCGCCAAGGTGCAGACGATGCAGGCATTCCTCACCGAATACACCGGTGCGGCGGCGGGCCAGATCAAGGTGTACGGCAAGGAGGATTGGATGTCGCCCGTGGCCTCCGGCTCCGGTGCGCCGGCCGCGATGGTGGTGGTGCCGTGCTCCACGGGTACGTTGTCGGCGATTGCCACGGGCGCGTGCAATAACTTGATCGAGCGGGCTGCCGACGTGACGCTGAAGGAGCGTCGCCAATTGATCCTGGTCCCACGTGAAGCGCCGTATTCGAGCATTCACCTGGAGCACATGCTCAAGCTGTCGAACATGGGCGTGACCATCTTGCCGGCGTCGCCGGGCTTTTATCACCAGCCGCAGACCATCGATGACCTGGTGGATTTCGTGGTGGCGCGCATTCTCAATCTGCTGAATATTCCCCAGGACATGCTGCCACGTTGGGGTGAGCACCATTTGAGCAGTGATGAATAAGGCGCTGTCGATCCTGCTGGCGCTGCAACTGACGGGCTGCGCCACCGCACGCACGTTGGACGCGGCGCAGCCGGGGGCTCCGGTGGTGTATGCCGGTACGCGGTTGGATTTGTATGCAATCAATGGGGGTTGCTGCGCCAAGGACCGTTTTGGCGCCGAGGCGCCGAGCTATCCCCATGTCGACCTGCCGGCCAGTGCGGTACTGGATACGCTGTTGTTGCCGCTGTCGGTGTTGACGGTGCTTGGGGTTGGCTTCAACGCTACGGGTGGTCTTTAGATGACCGGTGGCTGTGCTGGCCTCATCGCGGGCAAGCCCGGCTCCCACAGGGGAATGCATTCCAAATGTGGGAGCTGGCTTGCCTGCGATGACGCCCTTCTGTTCACCACAAAATTACTTGCCTAGCTTGCGCAACTCATCCGACTCCACCACCCGCACCCCATCCTGCTCTTCCAACGCCAGTCGCCACATGGCCCGGGCCAGTTCGCATACTTCAATGCCGCGGTATTTACCCGGAATCAAGCGTGACAAGGGGCCGGCCAGTTGCTCGGCCAGGCGAGGCTCCAGCCGGTCTCCCAGCAGCAACGAAGGTCGCACGATGGTCAGTTGCGGCCAGTCCTGTGCTTTCAGTGCTTGTTCCATCTCGCCTTTGACGCGGTTGTAGAAGATCGAGGATTTCGGGTCGGCGCCAATGGCGCTGATCACGATGAGGTGACGTGCACCCATTTCGCGTGCGCGTTTGGCAAAAGCCACGACCATGTCCAAGTCGACGGCGCGAAAGGCGGCTTCCGAGCCGGCTTGCTTGATGGTGGTGCCCAGGCAACAGAAGGCGATATCCACCTGGCCGCTCAGTTGCGGCAGGAACACGGCGGGGTCACCCACCGGGTTCTCCAGGTGTGGGTGTTCGGCCAGGGGTTTGCGGCTCGGTGCCAGTACGCGGGTCACCGTGGGCTCGTTGAGCAGGCGGTCAAGCAGGTGCTCGCCGGTCAGTCCGGAGGCCCCGGCCAACAGGATATGTTGAGGTGTCAGGTACATGGTGTTTCCCCCTTTGTTACACGTTACAGCTTAGTTGCCTTTGGCTTCCTTGCTATTCATTGAGACGCTTTCGAGCGCCTTTCGTGCCTGCTGTTTACGTAAGAGTTGCCAATGGGCGATCACGCCTTTGGGGGCCCACATCTGCGGTTCCGAGGCCTCGAAATTGTCAGCTTGTTCACGCTCGGCCACGTGCAGTTGTGCCAGCTTGAAGGCTTGCTGTAAATCGTCGGTCTGGTTGAAGGCCTGGGCAAAAAGGGCGTCGCCGAAGTAGGTGAAGTCCGCTTCCTCGGAGCAGCCGAACGACACGCGATCGGCGCGGGAGGCGGTCATGATCAAGGTACGTTCATCCTTGAGTGCCGGGATGAAGCCGCCCGAGTAGCAGGCGGAGATCACGATGATCTTGTCACGGTTTTTCAGCGGCTCGAGCACGGCGGCCAATTCGTCGGCGGGCAGGTCGGCCAGTTCCATGCGCGGCTGGTCCAGCACGAACTCGTGTTCGTGGGTGCCGTGGCTGGTCATATAGATGAACACCAGGTCTTCCGGCCCCGTGCGTTCGGCCAGGGTCTGCACGGCCCGGCGCAGGCTTTCACGCGTCGCCAGCGGGCGGTCGGCGATATGGTCGCGGTGGTTGACCAGGCGAATCTGCCCATGTGCACCGAAGCGGGTGGCGAGCATGTTGCTGACGTAATCGGCTTCGCGCAGGAACACGCTTTGCTTGCCATCACCGGCAACGGCCAGGGTGTAGAGCTCGACGGCAGGCGTGGAGCGCGGCACGGCAGCAAGCGCCTCATCCAGCAAGCGACCTTGGGCCAGCACGCCGATTTCCAGCGGGTCAGGCAGCAGCTTGCCATCGGCGTCGCGGACCCGCATACCGTTGACCCAGGTGCCGGCCTGTACGGTGCCGTCGGTGAGGACGAGGGTGCCTTTGCCCTGATAGTTGTCGCTGTCGAAACCGCCGATATAGAAGCTGCCATCGGTGAGGTTCAGGCGACCCTCACCGGTAAAGCGCCATTCGCTGAACTGGCCCACATAGTGGCTGCCGTCCACGCCGATCAGCTCGCCCTTGCCGCTGAGGGCGCCTTCCTTGAACTGGCCGATCCACACGTCGCCGTCGGCATTTTCATAGCGGCCTTTGCCGTTGAGCTGGTTCTGCTTGAACTGGCCGACATAGATATCGCCCTCGGCGCTGTTGAAGGTGCCATTCCCTTCGAGTTGGCCGTCGACGAAGTGGCCGCTGAACTGGTTGCCGCTGTCGTCGTTGCGCTGGCCTTCGCCATTGGGCTTGCCATGGGCGAACTGGCCCTGGTACTGGCTGCCGTCAGCCAGCTCCAGGCGGCCGAGGCCAGAATACTGGTCATCCAGGAATTCGCCGCGATAGGTCATTTGCCCCTCTTTGAGGGTGCCTTCGCCGTTGCGTCGACCGTTTTTGAAGCCGCCCACGTAGCTGCTGCCCGAAGTGGTCAGGCTGCCTTGGCCATCGAACAAGCCTTGCTGGAACTGGCCTTTATAGACTTCGCCGTTGCTGCCATGCCATTCGCCCTGGCCGTGCCACTGGCCCTTGTCGAACTGGCCGGCGTACCAACTGCCGTTGGGGTAATCCACACGGCCCTGGCCTTGCAGCAAACCGTTGACCACATCGCCCCGATAGCGGCCACCATCGGGCAGGCGCGCATCGGGCGGCAACAGCGATTCGCCGTCTCCGCAAGCGGTGAGCAACAGGGCAAGGGCAAGGGGAGCGAGTGGGCGCATAGCGGGATCCGGATAATTGAGCGCCGAGTATGCCGCAGCTGCGAGATTCATACATAAATTTACATACACTGTGGCAAGGTTTATCGCCTCGCCACAGGGCCGACCTTATACGAAGCAGAGTGACAACGACTCGGCGATGTAAGCGGGTTTTTCCTGGCCTTCGATTTCCAGGGTGGCGGTGGCTTTAAATAGCCATTGTCCCGGCTTTTTCTCGCTGACGTCGGTGAGGGTGACGTTCAGGCGGACCTTGGAGTTCACTTTCACCGGCTGGATGAAGCGCACGCTGTCCAGGCCATAGTTGACCGCCATCTTCAGGCCCTCGGGCATGATCAGGATGTCTTCCATCAGCTTGGGCATCAGCGACAGCGACAGGAAACCGTGGGCGATGGTGCCGCCGAACGGGGTCTGGGCGGCCTTGACCGGGTCGACGTGGATGAACTGATGATCGCCGGTAGCTTCTGCGAACAGGTTGATACGCGCCTGGTCGATGGTGAGCCATTCGGAACGTCCCAGTTCCTTGCCGACATAATCTTTGAGCTGCGCTACAGGTACATAGGGCATTGCGACTCTCCTTGGTTCATCGGGTTTTATAGATTTGCGAGATCCATGGTAGATCATCATGGGCAATCGGCTCGGTCAACCCACCATGCTTTTGGCGAATGCCGGAGCATAGGGCGGGCATGCTTATAATGCGGGCGAGCTTTGAGGGGAGAGAGCGGATGCTGTTACGTGGCCTGACCTGGCTGGTGCTGTTTCAATTGATCGGCACGGCGATCAACCATTTGTTGTTGCCGGTGCTGCCGGGGCCGATCATCGGCTTGCTGCTAATGTTGGGTTTCCTGATATGGCGCGGTGAAGTCGGCGAGCCCCTGAGCCAGGCGGCCGGCAGCCTGTTGCGTTACTTGCCGCTGCTGCTGGTGCCACCGGCGGTAGGCGTGATGGTGTATGCCAAGGACATCGCTGCCGACTTCTGGGCTATCGTCGGTGCGCTGGTGGTGTCGCTAGTGATCGCCATGGGCTTTGTCGGTGTGCTGATGCAGCAGATGGTCAAGCGCAAGGAGAAGGATCAATGACCTTCGACTGGATGGGCGCGTGGACGGCGGTGATTCATCATCCCTTGTTCGGCATCGGTATCACCCTGGGCGCCTATCAACTGGTGCTGGCAGGGTTCGAGAAAACCCGCTGGATTTTCCTGCAACCGGTACTCGTCTCCATGTTGCTGGTGATCGGCGTATTGATCAGTTGCGGCCTGAGCTACACCGAATACCGCAAGAGCACCGAGATCATGGGTATCTTGCTCGGCCCTGCGACCGTCGCCCTGGCCGTGCCGCTTTATCTGAACCTGCGGCGGATTCGCCAATTGTTCTGGCCGATCTTTACTACGCTGGTGATAGGTGGCGTGTTGGCCACCGGCTTGTGTGTATGGCTGGGTTGGTGGTTCGGTGCTGAACATATGATGCTGATGACCATGGCGCCCAAGTCGGTCACTTCACCGATCGCCATGTTGGTGGCTGAACAAATCGGCGGCGTGGCTGCGTTGGCGGCGGTGTTTGTGCTGATCACCGGCGTGATCGGCGCGATGATCGGCCCGGCGTATCTGTCGGCCTTGGGCGTGCACAGCCCTGAAGCTCGCGGCATGGCGCTGGGCATGACCGCCCACGCCGTAGGCACTTCAGTGGCCTTGCAGGAAAGCGAAGAATGCGGCGCCTTTGCGGCGCTGGCCATGAGTTTGATGGGCGTGGCCACGGCAGTGTTCCTGCCACTGGCCGTGTCGGTGATCGTTTAAACCGGGGTTAAGGAAACCTTTATGAGTCTGGCGCTGTTCCCGCTCAATACCGTGCTGTTCCCTGGCTGCACCCTCGACCTGCAGCTGTTCGAGGCGCGCTACCTGGACATGATCAGTCGCTGTATGAAAAAGGGCGAAAGCTTCGGCGTGGTGTGCATCCTCGACGGCAAGGAAGTGGGCATGGCCCCCGACGGTTACGCGTTGATCGGCTGCGAAGCTTTGATTCGCGACTTCAAGCAGCAGGACAACGGGCTGCTGGGGATTCGCGTTGAAGGCGGGCGCCGTTTCCGAGTACGTGATGCCGGCGTGCAGAAGGACCAGTTGCTGGTGGCCGAAGTGCAATGGTTGGAAGAGCTGCCGGACCAGGCATTGGAAGAAGAGGATGCAGACTTGCTGGCCCTGCTGCATGCCCTGGCAGAGCATCCGATGGTCGCCTCCCTGGACATGGGGACCCACGCTGATGGCCAGCAGGCGCTGGGCAATCAGTTGGCCTACCTGCTGCCGTTCACCGAGGCCGACAAGGTCGACCTGCTGCAACTCGACGATCCGCAGCTGCGACTGGATGCGATCCAGATGTTGCTCGACGAGTTGCAGGGTGAGCTGTTCACTCAGTAGGCGTAGCGCAGCATGGCGTGGGAGGTGCCGGTGAGGGCGATAAAGCCCAATACCACCACCACGACCGGCAGCAGCAACCACCAGGTTTTTTGCGGCATGGGCGGCAGCGGGCTGCGATATTGGATGGCGGTCAGGCTGAAGGCGCATACCGTCATCGCCAGTAGCGTGCCGGCCAGGATGTCAGTGGGCCAGTGCGCGCCCAGGTACACCCGCGACAGTGCGATAAACGCGGCGGGAATACACCCCAGCAACAGCCAGGTCAGGCGTAACCGCGTGGGTTGTCCGCGACCGGCCAGCACCGCCAGTGCCAGGAAAAACGCGAAGGCGCCAGAGGCGTGGCCGCTGGGCATGCTGAAGCTGGTCAATGGGTCTGTCAGGATGTCCGGGCGGCCCCGGGCGAAAAACAGTTTGGTGCCGGTGTTGATCAGCGCCGCGCCGGCCAATGTCGCACCGACAAATAGGGCGTGTCGCCATTGCCGCGCCAGTAGCAGTAAAGCGGTGAATACCGCGCTGGCAACGAACATCTTCTTGAACTCACCCAGCTGGGTGACCATCACCATGGCTTCGTCCAGCCACGGGCTACGGTGCTCCTGCACCAGTGCGCTCAAGCCCTGATCGAATGCGTCGAGGTGCGGGTAGCCGATAAACAGTGCGATCAACAGCGTCAGGCTGGCGCAACCTACCCACAGGGTAGCTCGACGGTGGCCGCGCAGGCTGCTGTTCAGGCTCAGCCCCAGCAGCACGGCCAGGCAGGCTGCGACAATGCTGGCCTGTGGCCAGAAGCCTTCCGGCAGTGGCAGTCGGAACGCCGCGCCGGTCGCCCAGCCCGGCAGCAGGTAAGCCACCGACCAACCTGCCGCCGCGACAATGCTCACCGCCGCGAAACGTGGGAAAGGCATGTCGCACATACCGGCCACCATCGGCAGCATGGGGCGCAATGGTCCGATGAAACGGCCTACCAACAGGCTGGCGATTCCGTACTTGTGGAAGTAGGTCTCGGCGCCGCTCATCCATTCGGGATGATGGCGCAGGCCGGGCAAGCGCCGGATATTCTGATGGAAGTGGCGGCCCAGGTAGTAGGAAATCCCATCACCCAACAAGCCGCCGAGGAAGCCCAGCAGCAAGGTTTCACTCAAGGACAGTGTGCCGCTGCCGGCCAGTGCGGCAATCGCAAACAACAACACTGTGCCCGGCACGATGATCCCCGCGATGGCCAGGCACTCTATGAATGCGACGATA
>NZ_JBOICG010000278.1:0-5046 GCF_050739995.1 Pseudomonas sp.
GGCTTGACCAGTCTGCTCAACCAAACCTGGCAGGCTTTACCTTGCCGAGGGTTTGCAGGATGCCGTCTGGTTGCGTTTGATGAGACCGACCTGACGCAGCAACAAAGCCTGGATCGTTGGTTGGGGCAGGATCTCGATTTTCTCGGCAAGCGTTTGGCCAAGATGGACGAGTTGCTCGCGCCGTACCTCGCCAGCGAAACACCACCCCGGCGGTTCTACGTGATCAACCAAGTGGACAGCACCCACGCGTTTAGCCAGGACATGACCGAAGTGTTCAAGTTGCGCCTGGGTGATGCTGTACTGGGTACGGTGCAGCGTGATCCGACGTTCAGTGAAGCTCGGGCCTATGGTCGCGATCCGCTAGACCCTGCGGTCAACAGCATTGGTTGTCAGGATGTGTGCGCTTTAAGCCGCGCGTTGAAGGGGCGAATGCACTAAGTCGTCGCATGGTCATTAAATTGACTAAATGCCGTTTGTCTAAAAAGTGATCGGAAAAAACATCAAAATAATGACACTTTGCCACGCCTGTCACAGAATGCGTGAACTGGGACGCCTATAAAAAGACCTGCGGCTAGTGCCTGCTTGCCGACCTTCACGTCTTTAAGTTGCGTCGTGAGGAGAAGGCTATGAGCCTTAGCGAAGAGCTTCTGGCGTTGTTTGGCAAAGACGTCAGCCATGATGCCCAAGGCATTAATGCACGGATGCACTTTTTCGGCAGTGTGCCCGCCGACGAAAGCGCTCCCGCCGATTCCCAACCTGTCGATAATCCAACGGTGCCGGCGAAAGTCGTGGCACTGGTGTCCATCAATGGTGGCGTTGGCCGCAGCACGCTGGCCACAGCCTTGGGCAGTGGTTTGCAGCGCCATGGCGAGTCAGTGGTGGTACTGGACCTGGACCCGCAAAATGCGCTGCACCATCACTTCGGCGTCAATTCGGCATTGCCCGGTATTGGTCGCACCAGCCTGGAGCACGGGCAATGGCGCGACCTGCAACAGGTCGGCTTCGCCGGTTGCCAGGTTATTACTTTTGGCGATATCGATATCCAGCAGCAGGAAAACCTCGAACGCTGGCTCAAGCACGAACCCGGTTGGTTGGCGCAGCGTCTCTCGTCCCTGGGCCTGAACGAGCGGCAAACGCTGATTATCGATACACCCGCCGGTAATAATGTTTACTTCCATCAAGCCCTGAGCGTGGCCGATGTGGTGCTGCTGGTCGTTCATCCCGACGCTGCGTGCCTCGCCACCCTGGATCACTTGGACCCATTGCTGGCGCCCCATCTTGAGGGTGAGCGCCCACCTGTTGTGCATGTGGTGGTCAACCAAGTGGATGAGAGCGATGCCTTCAGCCTGGACATGGTCGATGCCTTCAAGCGGCGCCTGGGGAGAGCCCCGCTGGAGGTTCATCGCGACATGGCGATCAACGAGGCGCTGGCGTTTGCGGCCGACCCGCTGGACAACGTGGCCAAGCACTTGGCCAGTGATGATATCAACGAGATATGCCGGGTGTTGAAGGCGTCGAAAAATACCGTCTAAAGCGCGGTTTATACGCTTAACGCCAGATGCTTATGCACAATCGGTTGGTTGGGGCTGTCACGAAACAGCCATTTTGTGGAGCGGTTCTCAACACGCTGCAACTGCCTGTTTTGTGTGCACTTTATTTTGTGAACAAAAAATGACCAGTCGTGCTTTTGGCCTGTAGCACTGATAGCTACAGCCTCTGTAAAGAATTCATCAACAGAGTTATCCACAGGGCGCGTGTAGGAAAATTTGCCCCTTAATCGCGCTCAGCCAGCACCATCAAGTTGCGTGGGGTCAGTGTGGGTTCACAGAAGCTGCCTACCTCAACGTTGTAGCCCTGTTCTGTCAGATAAAGTGCCCGGTCCAGCACCAGCCACATTTCCAGTGGGCGACGAAACAAACCACGTACCAACTCCAGGTTTCGCACCTGCGCCAGGCGTCGCCAGCCATGGGCTTCCAGCGCTACCCAATCCTGTTCGCCTGTGGATAAACCTTTGAGGCTCGCCAGCTCCCGGCAGTAGTCGGCGAACGGTTTACCCAGCCAGCTGGCGGGCAGTGAAGGTGTGGGCAAGTAGTCGTCGCGGCCGCGCAATTGCCGTTGCAACTGATCGAAGCCCAGGCGCCGAGCCATGGAGATGTCCCGTTGCTGGCGCATGCGGCTGCCGGCGGTGACGGTTTCGCTCAGAGGCAGGCCCAGGTCATCGATGGATAACCTCAGGGCTGAAGCGCGAGCGATGTTGGACAGCGGTTGGTAGCAATCGGCGCTGATACGGTTGTAGCAGCAGGGCGCCAGTGCCAGTTGTTTGCAACCTGCTGCACTGGCCAGTTGCAGCAAGCGCACATGCAGATCGCCGCAGGCATGCAGGGCGACGGGGGTGTATTCGGGGTTGAGTGTCATGTCCGCCATCACGTCTTGCAGGCGATGGGTCACAGGCAAGCCGTGGTGCTCGCTTAACGCCTGGCCTGAAGCGACCAGGGCCGGGTCGTATTCCAGGCAGGTCAGTTGCTGGCCAGGTTGCAGCAGGCGGCGGCCGAGATGACCTTTGCCGGCGCACCAGTCCAGCCAGTGCGTGGCAGGTTCAGCAAACGCTAGCGTCGCCCCGAAGGCTTCGATCTGCTGCCATTTGCGACCGGGTACGTCGACGTTAAGGCGGTGGCGGGCGGGTTCAAGCGGTTGTGCCGGCAACTTATCCACAGCACTGAGGCGCTTCGCCTGCAATGCCAACGCCATAAAAGGTGCGGGTGCCGTTAGCTCGTGGGGTTGGTTGTGATGGGCTTCGGCATCCGCCAACGAGCGTTGGCGAAGCCATTGGGCCAGCTCAGAATGTTCGCTTTCCCAGGGTAATTGCAGGTGGGTAAAGGGCCGTGGTCGCCACAGCCCTTGATGCTCGATCAGAAACGCATCCAGCGCCTCGAAGCGTGCCTTAACGTCCCTGGCAGGCATCGACGCGCAGCCAGCGTTCCAGCAGCTTGAAGCCGCGTACCAGGATGTAAGCCATCAGCAGGTAGAACAGCCCGGCGGCGAAGAAGATCTCCACTGGCAGGTAGGTGCGGGCGATGATGGTCCGCGCCATGCCCGTCAGTTCCAGCAGGGTTACCGTGCTGGCCAGGGCGCTGGCCTTGAGCATCAGGATCACTTCATTGCTGTACGCCGGCAAGCCGATGCGCGAGGCGCGGGGCAGGATGATGTAGAACAGCGTCTTGGGCTTGGACATGCCCAATGCCCGTGCCGCTTCGATTTCACCCGGCGGGATGGCCTGGATCGCGCCGCGCAGGATCTCGGCGATATAGGCTGCGGTGTGCAGGGTCATCGTCGCCGTGGCACACCAGAACGGATCGCGCAGGTACGGCCACATGAAGCTCTCGCGCACCGTATCGAACTGCGCCAGGCCGTAGTAGACCAGAAACAACTGCACCAGCAGCGGCGTGCCGCGGAAGAAGAAAATGTAGGCGTAGGGCAGGGCGCTCACGTACCAGCGGCGCGAGGAGCGAGCGATGCCGAGCGGAATCGCCAGCAACAAGCCAGCAATCACGGCGATCGCCACCAGCTCCAGGGTCAGGATCGCGCCCTGAGCCAACTTCGGCAGCCACTTGATGATCACGGCCCAGTTCAGGCCCAGGTCGAAATGCGCCAGCCAGCTGTAGTCGCCGCTCATTGGGTGCTCCTTGCAAAGCCGCGGGCGGCGCGTTTTTCCAGAAAGTGCATGCTGGTCATGGCCAGCACCGTGAGGCCCAGGTACATGAAGGCGGCCACCATGAAGAAGGTGAACGGCTGCTTGGTAACGGTCACGCCGATTTGTGCGTGACGCATGATTTCTTCGAGGCCGATCACCGACACCAGCGCAGTGTCTTTCATCAGAATCATGAACAGATTACCCAGGCCCGGCAGGGCGATGCGCCACATCTGCGGCATGATCAGGCGGGTGAAAATCCTGAACTTCGACAGCCCCAGCGCCACGCCGGCTTCGCGGTGGCCCTTGGGTATGGCGAGGATCGCGCCCCGGAACACTTCCGTGGCATAGGCGCCAAAGCACAAGCCCAGGGCGATGACCCCGGCGGCAAAGGCACTCAGGGAAAGGTCGGGGTTGCCAAAAAACTCCCCCAGGGCACGCATCAGGTTGACCGTGCCGAAATAAATCAGCAGCACCCACAACAGCTCGGGAATGCCGCGAACAATGGTCGAGTATGCACCGCCAAGCCATTGCAACGGCTTGTACGGGGACGTCTTGGCCAGGGCGCCGGCCAAGCCGAGCACCAGCCCCAGGCACAGGGCCGTGAGCGCCAGTTTGACGGTCATCAGCGCGCCGGCGGCGAGCGCCGGGCCGAATCCGTAGAGATCGAAATTCATGGTGTTTTCATATCGCAGCAGGCATTGCTAAAAGCCGACGCGCCCAGATGGGCGCGCCGGGCAAATCGCTCAGATCATTCGATGCTGAACGGGAAGTACTTGTCGTTGATCTTCTTGTAGGTGCCGTCTGCCTTGATCTCTGCCAGGGCTTTGTTCAGGCGTTCGCGCAGTGGGTCGCCCTTGCGTACGGCGATACCGATCTTGTCGCTTTCTACTACAGGTTCGCCCTTGAACTCGTAGGCCGAACCGTCTTTGCTCTTGAGCCACTCGTACTGCACGTACTTGTCGGCGAGGATGCCATCGAGGCGGCCGGACGTCAGGTCGAGGTAGGCGTTTTCCTGGGTGTCATACAGCTTGGCGGTGGTGTCCGGCAGCTTGTCTTCCAGGTAGGTGCCGGCCAGGGTCGCACGTTGTGCGCCGATGGTCTTGCCTTTCAGGTAAGCGGCGTCGGTCTTGAAGTCCGCAGTGGCTTTGGGCGCGATGAATTGCAGCTTGTTGGAGTAGTACGGGTCGGTGAAGTCGACGGCCTGCTTGCGTTCATCGGTGATGGACAGCGAGGACACCAGGAAGTCGAACTTCTTGGCATTCAGGGCCGGGATGATGCCGTCCCAGTCGGACACATACACTTCACACTTCTCGACTTTCATCTTGGCGCACAGGGCATCGCCGATGTCTTTGTCG
>NZ_JBOICG010000279.1:0-4811 GCF_050739995.1 Pseudomonas sp.
TTGGGGCGGCTGCGCCACCCAGCGCGGGACAAGCCCGCTCACTACAGAATTGTGTGGGGGCTTATGCTCAGGACAGGAAACCACCGTCCACATTCAACGACACACCGGTGGTGTAGCTCGACGCATCACTGGCCAGGAACAACACCGCACCGGCCATTTCGCTCGGGTCGGCCACGCGCTTGAGTGGAATCTGCGCCAGGGCCATCTTCAGAATCGAATCGTTCTTCACCAGCGCCGAAGCGAACTTGGTATCGGTGAGGCCTGGCAGCAGCGCGTTGCAGCGGATGCCAAACGCCGCGCATTCCTTGGCGAACACTTTGGTCATGTTGATCACGGCCGCCTTGGTCACCGAGTAGATGCCCTGGAACACACCCGGGGAAATGCCGTTGATCGACGCCACATTGATGATGCTGCCGCCGCCGTTCTCGCGCATCAATTTGCCGGCTTCCACCGACATGAAGAAGTAGCCACGAATGTTCACGTCGACGGTCTTCTGGAAGGCGCCGAGGTCGGTGTCCAGTACGTTGCAGAACTGCGGGTTGGTAGCGGCGTTGTTGACGAGGATATCCAGGCGGCCGAACTGTTCACGGATGCCGGCGAACACCTGGGTGATCTGCTCCATTTCACCAATATGGCAAGCCACGGCCGTGGCCTTGCCGCCGTCGGCAATGATCGCATCAGCCACGTGCTGGCAGCCTTCAAGCTTGCGGCTGGAGACGATCACATGGGCGCCTTGCTGGGCCAGCAGCTTGGCGATGGCTTCACCGATGCCACGGCTGGCGCCGGAAACAAATGCGATCTTGCCGTCGAGGTCGAACAGGTGGGTCTTGGACATAACGGTTCCTTAAAGAGACGATTTGCTGATGACATTCAGGCTCATTTGCTCCAGCAGCTTGTTCATATGGATGAACTGCGCAAAGCGTTTGTCCTGGGTCTGGCCATGGAAGAAGCGGTAGTAGATCTGTTGCACGATACCGGCGAGGCGGAACAGGCCGTAGGTGTAGTAGAAGTCGAAGTTGTCGATTTGCAGACCTGCGCGTTCGGCGTAGTAGTCGACGAACTGACGGCGAGTGAGCATGCCGGGGGCGTTGCTCGGCTGGCGGCGCATCAGTTGCACTGGTGCCGGGTCGGCGGCTTCGATCCAGTAGGCGAGGGTGTTGCCCAAATCCATCAATGGGTCGCCCAGGGTGGTCAGTTCCCAGTCCAGCACGCCGATGATCTGCATTGGGTTGTGCGGGTCGAGGATCACGTTGTCGAAGCGGTAGTCGTTGTGCACGATGCTGGATGTCGGATGGTCGGCCGGCATCTTGTCGTTGAGCCACGCGCGCACCTTCTCCCAGCGGGGGGCATCCGGGGTCAGGGCCTTTTCGTAGCGGTCGCTCCAGCCGCGAATCTGGCGCTCGACATAGCCCTCGGGTTTGCCCAGGTCGGCCAGGCCGCAGGCGGCGTAATCCACCTGGTGCAGTTCGACGAACTTGTCGATGAAGCTTTTGCACAGGGCTTCGGTCTTGGTCGCGTCCAGGCCCAGCTCGGCCGGCAGGTCAGAGCGCAGGATGATGCCGTTGACCCGTTCCATCACATAGAACTCGGCGCCGATCACGGATTCATCGGTGCAGTGCACGTAGGCTTTGGGGCAATACGGGAAGCCGTCCTTGAGCTGATTGAGAATGCGGTATTCGCGGCCCATGTCATGGGCGGACTTGGCTTTGTGGCCAAACGGCGGGCGGCGCAGCACGAATTCCTGACCCGGGTACTCCAGCAGGTAAGTCAGGTTGGACGCACCACCGGGGAACTGGCTGATCTTGACCGCACCGCTGAGCCCCGGAATGTGGGCCTTCAGGTAAGGGTCGATCAGGCTGGCATCCAGTTCTTCGCCTGGGCGGATCTGGGTCGATTGGTCGTTAAGCGCCATGCTTATCCCTTCTGCTTATTTTAAAGGCCGTGGACTATTGGCTAATCTAATGTGCACCACCGCCCAGCGACAAGGTCGGGGCGGCTTAATAGGTTAGCGTGTTGGATGATGATCAGCGGGCCTGATGTGCTCAAATCACCAGCACTGCACGGCCACCGGGCGTACAGGACAGGTTGGCGCCGATGTCGACTTTGGCCAGGTCGATGCCCAGGCCGGCGAGCAGGTTATTGACCAGTGGGTCGAGCAATGGGCTGAGCAGGCCGGATATCACGCCGCTGAGCAGGTTCAATACGCCAGTCAGCACATCGACCACCAGGCCCAGAACCAAACCCAGAAGCCCGCCGAGTGTCGGTGTATGGCTGGTCAACTGGATACCCTTGAGGGTGTCGCTCAAACTGCCGACGACGTTGTTGGCGCTGAAGCTGAAATAACTCGGCGGTTGTTTGACCTCGGGTGGCGACACATACACATGGGTGCGGGTCGTCTTGGCGACGCTGCTGTCGACCCTCAGGCTCAGGCCGCCGACCGCGTAGGGTTGGCGTGGGTCGCATACGCCTTTGCTGCAGGTCTTGACGCCCAGGTCGAGCAACGGGAAGTCGTCGACTTTCAGGGTTTCGGTGGACGAAAACAGGTTCTTCGGGTCGATCTGGCCCACCATCAACCGCACCGCTGAAGTGGTGGCTGACACGGAGAGGGATTTGTCGGCGGCCCCATTGCAGCGGTAGCCTGTGACGTAGCTACTGCCACTGGCCGCCTCCAGGCCAATATCGATTTGTGTGCCTGGAACCACATCCAATGAGCTGCCCAGCAGCAAGCCAACAAGGTCGGTGACCAGGCCAATCACTTTGGTGAGCCCGTCGATCACGGGCAGTTTCAGTGATATCCAGGTTCTGACTTGCGCCGTGCGCACCACAATCGGCTGGGTATCGATCAATTGCGGGTTACCTATCGCAGAAATCTGTGCGGGCTCGATGACCCGGGTCTTGACCGTGACATTCAACAGGCCCAGTACATCCACCGGCAGCTCGACCGCCACCGCGCTGGCCTTGTTCGACAGCTGTACGAAGCCCTGGATCAGGTTGAACAGTTGCAGGTCCACATTCAGTGCGCTTTTGTCAGTGCCGTTCTGGATCTTGATCAAGTCGCCCAGGTGCAGGATCTCGGTGCCCGGCGCAATCAGCTTGATGGCTTCCAGGTTATTGATCACCACCTTGACCGCGTCGCTGCCCAACTTGAGCACATCGATGGCGGCCTGGATCAACTGGCCGACGGTGGCGTCGGTCTTGAGCAGTTGGTCGTAGTTGCCCGCACTGACATTCAGGCGGATGGCCAGGGCATCCAGGTAGCTGAGCAGGCTGATGTCGGTATTGATCAAACCATTCCAACCCACAGCGTCGAGCTGCAACTTACCGCCCAGCAGACCGCCGATCAGGCCGTTGAGGGCGGCGGACTTGGTGCTGTCTATTGTCAGCAAGGTGCTGCGCACTGTGAGTGTTGCGACCGGTGGGGCGGGCGCAGCGGCAACGGCGGTGGCGCTCAGCAGCGTCGTCAGGCTGACAGGCTGCGCTGAAAACAGCGTGTGCACGGCATGGGCGATGCTGGTGGCGACGCGATGGGTGGCGATCACCTGGATGGCATCGGCTTTGGCAGGGTCAACGCTGAAGGTGCGCATAAAGTTCGCGCCAGTGGCCAGGGTGCCGCAAGCGGTGGCCAGCGTACGGTTTGCATCCACCGTGAAGTTATTGCGCAGGGCACTTTGGGTCGCAAATTGCGCGGCGTTGTTATTCGGCGCCGCACACTTGCCGCCGCGGCTGACCGCTTCCAGCGCCGCGGTGTCGACAACGCGCTGCAATTTGCGCTTTTCCAGGTACAGGCGGCCGCTGTCGACCACCAGTAACAAAAACAACAACGCGATCCCGAGCGTCACTGCGCCCATCAAACCGATGACCCCGCGTTGACGGGCCGGACCGGGTCCATGGCCAAACATTGTGCGTTCCTTCGCCGGTCATGCACCGACGTCCTGAGCATCCCCGCATGCAGTGTAGACAGGTTTCAGGTCGGCGCTGGCAAATCGCTACTAGTTGCGTGGCGGCAGTGCCACCGGCGTCAGGACGGGGCGGCCGGCGAAGTACTCCACCAGGTTGTCGGCCACGCGTTGCACGGTATCGTGGGCTGCTTCGGGCGACAGGCCGGCGACATGGGAGGTGAGTACGGTATTGCTCAGGCGCTTGAGGGCATCGGGCACCTTGGGCTCATCGTCGAACACATCCAGTGCGGCACCGCCGATACGCCGCTGCTCAAGGGCGGCGACGAGGTCGGCAGTCACCACCACGCTGCCGCGCCCGATGTTTACCAAGTAGCCGTTCGGCCCCAGTGCGTCCAGTGCGTGGCGATCGATCAGGTGACGGGTGCTCACCCCGCCCGGCGTGGCCAGGATCAGGAAGTCCGAGGTGCGCGCCAACTCCACCGCCGTGGCGCAATAGGTGTAATCCACGTCATCGCGAGGCTGGCGGTTGTGATAACTCACCTCCATGCCGAAGCCGAGTGAGGCGCGCTTGGCGATCTCCATGCCCACGGCGCCCAACCCGAGAATGCCCAATTGCTTGCCGCCCAGGGAGGGGCGCATCACCTTTGGCCATTCGCTGCGCCGTACCGCCGCATCGGTCTGGGGAATGCCGCGCACCAGCGACAACAGCAACGCCATGGCATGGTCGGCCACCGACGGCGCGTTCACTCCGGCGCCATTGGTGACCACGATCCCACGATTGCTCGCTGCCTGCAGGTCCACATGTTCGTAGCCGGCGCCGATCACGCAAATGATCTCCAGCAGCGGCAGCGCGGCAATTTCCTCGGCGTACAACCCCAGTGGGCCACGGGTCAGCACGGCCTTGATCTGCCC